>NZ_NSFU01000030.1:0-59365 GCF_002294875.1 Mesorhizobium sp. WSM4312
GGTGTTCCGCGGTTTTGACACACCTTCGGTTCTGGGCCGCGTGCCCCCTCTCAACGGGACTTGGCCAAGCGTGGAGTTCTCGGAAACCGATAAGGAAATCCGGGTGACGGCCGAAATCCCGGGCCTCGATGAGAATGACATCGAGGTCATGCTGGATGATGGTGTCCTGACGCTTCGCGGCGAGAAGAAGGCAGAGACCGAGGACAAGGATCGCCAGTTCAGCGAACGCTATTATGGGCGCTTTGAGCGGCGCTTCAGTCTCGGCCGTGAGGTTGAAGATGACAAGGTCGCGGCCGCGTTCAAGAATGGTGTGCTCACCGTGACACTGCCAAAGACCACAAAGGCGCAGGCAAACGCCAAGCGCATTGCGATCAATGGCAGCAAATGACTGTCGCGAAAGAGTGCCGGGGCTCGACTAGCCCCGGCACTCGCAGATAGCGAGATGGTCAAATGACGTCCATTGAATGCCCATCTGCTTCGGGGGTATTTCGACCGGAAGGAAAAGGATAACCATGACACGCCAAGACGTTGTCTCGGTCCTCGGGCCTGTAGACGACGTGACAATTGCGGAGATCATCGCGTCCGGTGCCTCGCTCGAGGAATTGAGAGAGGCGTGGGCCTGGGCCTTTGGTGACGAGGCGCCGATGAGCCAGGGGCGACCGCTGCCGGGAACACGGGTGGCAGCGCTAATCGACCTGATCGAGCCCGATGACGAAGGCGACGTGGCAGATCCGGCATCCGGGCATCGGTAGTTGATCAGAGATGCATGGATCGCCACGCTATTCCAGCGATTCCAAGCGCGCCGTTTAAGGTCCGAGGATGCTTGCGGACTTGGGCGGCCTCGCCCGACAACGGCGTGTCGTTGGCATGACAGTTCGCGAGGCCGTCGCTGCAAGTGTCTTGCCAGCTTCGAGCCCTTGTTCCTGAAAGACTGCGAAGACGACTACTGGCCGACGTGTAGGCGGCCCACGAGAAGGCGGAGGGGCGACCTGCACTAGCCTGTCAGTTCATTTGCAAGCAGCCAGGTCCTTCAATGCCTTGTCGGCATTGGCCTTGCTTGTATACGTCTTATTGCCGGCATCGGTCAGTTTGCGCCGTCCGGTTTTTTTGGTCACCACCTCACTCTTCTTGGTCGCCGCATCCTTGGCTACCCAGTACTCCTCCTCCCCATGGCACTAGTGACGCGTCGACCGATGCGGCGGCGGTACGACCTGCCGCCGCAAGCGAAATCAACCGTCAATTTCTGTAGGATGGTCTGCAGCGCTAATCTTAGGCCCTGTCATCCAAGGCGGCGCCACGGGAATATCCTCAATGACACCGACCCTGCGTGCCCAAGTCGTGAATGTCTTGTGTGCCGCATCGACGGACTTTCGACCATCATATGCCGAGTAGCAAGTGTCACTCGCCGCTGCGTGAAGCAGGCCGCGCCTTTCGAGGGGCCATTCCTCAAGAAACTCTATCGCATCCATGACACAAGCGATCCTTCTGAGAGCGAAGCCATCGTCTCGTACGAAGATCGTCTGTTTGAACATTCCATCTTCCATGTGACCTCCCTTCAAACTGCGTGACAACCGATCCTGCCTCGCCTGCGTGTGGCAAGGATCTCAGTTCCGGCAAGTCGACGAGCTTGGGCGAATACCATAGCAAACAGGGCAGAGTTCGACTTGAGATCCGCCAAGCCGCCGCCGGACATAGTACCGGACATAGTAAAGAGATTGGAGACACCTCTTTTAGGTTCAAGGGGTGTTGGCAACCAGACAGCCAGAACCTTCTTCAAAGCACCGTGACAACAACAAAGGGCGTCTCTCCTGTCGCCCGTTCAGGCGTTAAGTCTTTGCGGGCGTTCTCGAGCCTGCCATTCCTCGCGGTCACAGCCTACCTCGGCGCGACTGTCGTCCAGTCGGCGAAGTGCATCCATCACGGCGTCGAACGTCACCGGGCTAGCAGCGCCGGTGGCTTTCGCAGCGCAGGCATGGAGTCGACGGCGCAAGCATCAGAAGCCCATGAGGCAAGAATGGCGCGCTTTTCCTGAGTGTCGAGCGTGCGGTCGCCCACCACCTCATTGGGGTGACTAAAGTGCCGCGCCGGAAACAGCAGGCGGTCAAGCGAAGGATCAGAGGCCTCAGGGGCGATCGAGGGGATGTTTTTCGGGAAAGTTCGTTCCATCGATAGTCTCCACTTCCTAACAAATCTCCTTGGCATCGGTTTTGCGCTCGAGCCCTTTTTCAGGACTCCAGCGCCGAAAAAATTTCGTAGAGTCCCTGCGGAATTTCAAGATCTGAAAGTCGCGCGTCCTAGCGAAAATAGCTGCATGAATTCATGTCACTAGCGCTCTTGTATGCAGAGTGCCAAAATTTTTCCAGCGACCCCTTGAAACTCGAAAATTCCAAAACTAGCTCGATATCCGCGCGATGCCTGAAAAAGGGTCGTGGCGCCCCGCACCGGCCCGATATCGCCGGTCCGGTGTGGAGGAACCTCAAAAATCTGTTTGTCCCGAAGGAGAACGATATGACGTTCCGTCCATTGCATGATCGTGTCCTGGTCCGCCGCATCGAAGCCGAGGAGAAGACGGCCGGCGGCGTCATCATCCCCGATACCGCCAAGGAGAAGCCGCAGGAGGGCGAGGTGATTGCCATCGGCCCGGGCGCCCGCGACGAGAGCGGCAAGCTCACGCCGCTCGACGTCAAGATCGGCGACCGCATCCTGTTCGGCAAGTGGTCCGGCACGGAGATCAAGCTCAACGGCGAGGATCTGCTCATCATCAAGGAAACCGATGTGATGGGCGTGATCGACCGGGCCGCGACGATCAAGAAAGCCGCCTGATCGATGCTTCAGCGCCACAGCAACCCAGTCAATGAAGCTGCCTATTGAAGGAATGATCCAATGGCTGCCAAGGAAGTGAAATTCCATTCCGACGCCCGTGAGCGCATGCTGCGCGGCGTCAACATCCTCGCCGATGCGGTGAAGGTGACGCTCGGCCCCAAGGGCCGCAACGTCGTCATCGACAAGTCGTTCGGCGCTCCACGCATCACCAAGGACGGCGTCACCGTCGCCAAGGAGATCGAGCTCGAGGACAAGTTCGAGAACATGGGCGCCCAGATGGTGCGCGAGGTCGCCTCGAAGACCAGCGACCTTGCCGGCGACGGCACCACCACTGCAACGGTGCTTGCCCAGGCGATCGTCAAGGAAGGTGCGAAGGCCGTCGCCTCGGGGATGAACCCGATGGACCTGAAGCGCGGCATCGATAAAGCCGTGGAAGCGATTGTTCAGGAGTTGAAGACCAACGCCCGCAAGGTGACCAGGAATGACGAGATCGCCCAGGTCGGCACCATCTCGGCCAATGGCGACGCCGAGATCGGCCGCTTCCTGGCCGAAGCGATGCAGAAGGTCGGCAACGAAGGCGTCATCACCGTCGAGGAAGCCAAGACCGCCGAGACCGAACTCGAAGTCGTAGAGGGCATGCAATTCGATCGCGGCTATCTCAGCCCGTACTTCATCACCAATCAGGACAAGATGCGCGTCGAACTCGAAGAGCCCTATGTGCTGATCCACGAGAAGAAGCTGTCCAATCTGCAGGCACTGCTTCCGGTGCTGGAAGCCGTCGTTCAATCGTCCAAACCGCTGCTGATCATCGCCGAGGATGTCGAGGGCGAGGCATTGGCCACCCTGGTCGTCAACAAGCTGCGAGGTGGGCTGAAGGTCGCCGCCGTCAAGGCGCCCGGCTTCGGCGACCGCCGCAAGGCGATGCTGGAAGACATCGCCATTCTGACCGGCGGCACGGCCATCAGCGAGGATCTCGGCATCAAGCTGGAGAACGTCACGCTGGAGATGCTCGGCCGCGCCAAGAAGGTGGTGATCGAGAAAGAGAACACCACCATCGTCGACGGCGCCGGCTCGAGGAGCGACATCCAGGGTCGCGTCAGCCAGATCAAGGCGCAAATCGAGGAAACGACCTCCGACTACGACAGGGAAAAGCTGCAGGAGCGGCTGGCCAAGCTCGCCGGCGGTGTCGCCGTCATCCGCGTCGGCGGCTCGACGGAGGTCGAGGTCAAGGAGCGCAAGGACCGTGTCGACGATGCCATGCATGCGACGCGCGCTGCGGTCGAGGAAGGCGTGTTGCCGGGTGGCGGCGTGGCGCTTCTGCGTGCGGCCAAGGCACTGGACAGGGTGCAGGCCGAGAATGAAGACCAGAAGCATGGTATCGAGATCGTGCGCCGCGCGATTGAAGCGCCAGTGCGCCAGATCGCTGAGAACGCCGGCGCGGAAGGCTCGATCATCGTCGGCAAGTTGCGTGAGAAACCGGAGTTCGGCTGGGGCTGGAACGCACAGACCAACGCGTTCGGCGACCTCTACAACGAGGGCGTCATCGATCCGGTGAAGGTGGTGCGAACCGCACTCCAGGATGCGGCATCGGTTGCCGGCCTGCTAGTAACGACGGAAGCGATGGTTGCCGAGAAGCCGAAGAAGGAACCCGCCGTTCCGGCAATGCCGGCTGGTGGCATGGACTTCTGATGGCAACGGCTGTGTCCGCGCCCGGTGGGCCCGGACACCCTGACAAATGGGTAGAGCCATGAACGTGATGAACTTGAACGTAATCCCGCCGCCGGCGCGTGCGGCCACCGATCTGAACTACGAAGCAGACCTGAAGGTTGCGCTTGACCCGATACTGGTCGACTTGCTCGACAGAGCGGAGGCCGCGGGTTGGGACCGGCGCAAAGCAGCATACACGGTGATGTTTCTGGCCGCGCGGAATCTTACCGACAGCAAAGGTCCTCCTGGAAACGGGAGTTCGGCAGGCTAAGGCGCGACGCCCGCAATCTATCGCGCACGCGCCGTGGGAAAGGCTTCCGATCGATTGAGCTAATCGCGTGAAACGGAGGAAAATATGGAACACAATCAATTTCAGCATCCCGTGAGGGTGCTGGTGGGTCTTGGGTTTCCGACCGACATTCAAAGCGTAAAAGACGCCTTCGTCCTGTTGGATGAATGGCCGCCATCGAAGCGAAACTCTGCTCATGGCGTCGCGCTCAATGCCTGTCGGGCAGCCCTCGCCGGCGAGGTGGATGCCGAAACCGCTCGCAGCACATTTGTTGCCTTCGCCCGCCGCATGGATTTGCTTGTACAGGCCGCAGGCGACATCGTCGCGGCCGAGGCAGTTGGCGCTTTCGGAGCGGCTTCGAGAGGCCCCTACAACAAGTCGATGTAATCGGTCTGCGGGAGCGCACAAAGCTATGAGGGATATTCGATTTTCCGAACCAGTGAGACTGCGCGTGAGACCCTCGAGGGAGCGGGTGGTTGCCAGCAGTTGGGAAGCACTTGAGTGCCTTCATGACCAATGGCCGGAATGGGCGAGAGGACCAAGCTATCGAGCTGCCCGCCGCACCTGCCGCGACGCCTTGGACGGATGGCGGGCTCCGCAACAAGCAAGACGGGCATTTTTGAAGGCGGCCCGTCGTGCAGGTTTGATCCAGGTCTCATAGTGAGCCCGGCGCTGAGGTAAGTCTTTGCTTTGCGAGCGACGCAATCTGACCGATTGCACGCCTCCCTCGGATCTGCAAGGAGCGGATATGACCCGGCGGCCCAGGTCGGAACCAGCCTGCACGTCGTTGTCGCCGCCTATCGCAAGCATCGTTCCCAAGCCTTTAGAAAACGGCGAGTCATGAGCTGACGAGTGCCATCATTTGCCGGACAGGACTGACGAAAAGGCCCCCAAAATCATTTCGCCTACAACTTATGGACTTACGCGATAGCGCTCAATTCAAACTGGAAGAATTGAGCGTGTATGGGGCAGAAATGCACGTTGCACCGACCGCGATCACCGGACTTCACTGGGGCGAGACGTCACGGATGGTCTGAGCGAGCAAGCGGACGCTGGAAGCAATCGCGCTGTCGGGAATTCGGCCGTAGCCGATGAACAAGCGCCGTGGCCCGGCCGCGGTTTGAGAATATCGTCCGAGCGCTTCGGTCGCCACGCCCCGTTTTCGCAGAAGCGCGACGATGTCGGCCTCACCGGCTCGACCAATGGTTGCGGGCAGTCGCACCGTTACGTGGAGACCCGCTGCCGCGCCCTCAACCTCGACGTCCGGGAGTTCGTCCCTCAAGCAGCTCAGCAGACTGTTGCGGCGATCACGGTAGATACGGCGCATCTTCCGCAAGTGCCGATCATAGGCGCCTGACTGCAGAAGGTGCGCAAGTGCGTCCTGATCGATGCGCGGAGGTCCTTCGCTCCAGCGCCGCAGCTCGCGGTTCATCGGTGCGATCAGCTGCGGCGGAACCACGAGCCAGCCGAGGCGCAGCGCCGGCGCCAGTGTCTTGCTTGCGGTGCCTGCATAGACGACCCGATCGGCAGCGAGGCCCTGTAGTGCCCCGACCGGCGCCTGATCGTAGCGGAACTCCGCATCATAGTCGTCTTCAAGAATATAGCGGTCCGTTTCATGAAGCCATTTCACCAGGCGCTGTCGCCGAACCGCGCTGAGCACGCCGCCAACCGGAAACTGGTGCGACGGGGTAACCAGCGCGCCATCGGCGCCGGTCGCGATGAGCTGGTCGACGTCGATCCCATCCTCGTCCACCGGCACGGGGACTCGCAGGAGCCCGGCTTTGTCGACCGCGACCCAATCGCTGTAACCCGGATCCTCGACCGCAACGCTGCGCGCTCCGACGGCATGCAGGACAACACAGGCCAGGGCGCGCCCTTCGGCAAAGCCGCTGGTGATGAAGATGCGTGAGGGGTCGGCGATGAGGCCGCGCACGCGGCCGAGATAATCGGCGAGCGCAGCCCGGAGGACCGAACTCCCGCGAAGGTCGCCATAGCCGAGATCGCTCGCCGGAAGGGTCTGGAGCACCTGCCTGACGGCGCTCAGCCAGGCCTTGCGCGGGAAATGCCCTACGTCCGGCATGGCCGGCCGCAGATCGTAGCGGATCACCTCATCGGCGGACCGCTGCTCTGCCGAGGCGGCGACGTTCGCCAAGCCGGCGGCGACCATCGGCCGTGCGCCCTGACGCACGGTCAGGAATCCCTCGGCGGCGAGTTGCGCATAGGCGTCGACCACAAGTGGGCGCGAGACACCCAGTTGGGCGGCGAGCGCGCGGGTCGAGGGAAGGAGGACGCCCGGGCGCAAGGCCCCGGTTCGAATTCGGGTCAGCAGGCCGCGGCGCAGCTGACTGCCGAGGCTCTCATTGATCGAGCGGTCAAGGCTGAGAGCGATATCCGCGTTCAAACTGGTCAACTAAATTCCTCAACAACTGGCCATATCGTCAAGACCAGTAGCACGGTAAGCCAGGCCTCGTCATCTGTGAGGACAAGACCATGGCGACAACCGCAATTACCGCACCGCGGGCACGAACCGCTCCTGAGCCGATTTTGACGGCTCCCATGCTGAGCATTGCAGGCGTGATGCTTTCGGCAATGAGCAGCTTCTATCTGCTTCTGTCGGCCATTCCCGCGCATGCGTCGGCTGTCGCAGGGACCAGCGGCGCAGGCGCCGCAACCGGCGCCTTGATGGCAGCCACCATCGTCGGCGAAATTGCCGCGCCACAGGTGATCAACCGCGCCGGTCGTAAGAGCGCGCTTGCGCTCGCCCTCGGCTTGCTCGGTCTAGCCTGCCTTACGGCCTTTCCTGCTTCGCTCGCGCTGCTGCTCCTCAATTGCGCAGGTCGCGGGCTTGCACTTGGCGTGCTGCTCGTCGCCGCCTCCGGTCTCTCGGCCCAGATTGCACCGCCGTCGCGGCGTGCCGAAGCCATGAGCATATCTGGGGTCGCGTCTGCGGTTCCGGCGATCGTGGCCGTTCCCCTTGGCCCTTGGGTGCTGACGAATCTCGGTGCACCGGGGACAGCCGTCTGCGCGGCGGCGCTTGCCTTTGCCGCCATTGCCGCGACCGCGGTTCTTCCTTCCGAGCGGAAGATCGAAACGCACGAGGCCCATCGCCTTCCGCCTTTGGGCGTGGCGATCGGGCCGGCAATCTCGCTCGGCTGCGGCGCGGTCCTTGTCGGTGCAACGGTCACCTTCCTTCCTCTCGCCCATCCGGAGGCGACCAGCGGGACGATCATGCTGGGCCTGCTGCTTCAGGGTTTGGGCGCAACCGTTGCCCGCTGGCTTTCGGCACGGCATGTCGACAGGCACGGCACGCGCCTGCCTATGCTCGCTGGCCTCGCCGCGTGTGTCGTCGCCGCAATCGGCCTGGCGGCCACGGGCGAGGCAGAGGTGCTCTGCGGCATGCTCTTGAGCGGGATAGCCTTCGGCGTGCTGCAAACCGCGACTCTCGCCGAGCTGCTCGCCCGCGCGGCTCCCTCGCAGGTGGATGGCGCAGGCGCACTGTGGAACGGCGCTTATGACGCGGGCCTCGGTATCGGCGGAATTGCGTTCGGCGGCCTTGCGACAGCGGTCGGGTTCAGCACGGCGTTCGTCGCGACAGCTGGCGTTTTCACGCTCGTTGCGCTCCTCCATCTCGCCACAACGAAAGGGAACCATGCATGCTGAGGCGCCAATTTCTTTCCGATATTGTCTGCGGACTTCATGGCCGGCTGGATGCGATCCCTGAACTGAATGGGGCCGCAACGCACCAGGGGCGCCGGCTGATCGATGTTCGCCACAGCGACGTTCATGCGCCGGTCGCTACCGGCGCGCTGAGGCGCCGTAGCCAATCCGTTTCGCAAAAAGGGCGGCGGGTGACCGGCGATGGTTGGCGCAATCGAGCATTCCTCGCCGACGGCAGGTGGACAGATTTAGACGGCGCGATCCTGATGGGTCCGCCCGTGTTTTGGCATCCAACATAAGGAGCGACTGACATGAGAAAACTAATGGTTTCGAGTTTCATCTCACTCGACGGCATCGTCGAGTCGCCGATGACCTGGGCGTCACGGTTTTTCGACGACGAGGTCAGGGCGTTTGCCCTTCGGAAGCTGGACGATGTCGAGTTCTTCCTTCTCGGCCGCAAAGCCTATGAGTACTTCGCTCCGGTTTGGCCTAACGCGACCGGAAGCGCCTACATGGATCGAATCAACGGGCTGAAGAAGCTGGTGGCGTCAACGACGCTCGACGAGGTCGGGTGGAATGCATCGCTTATCAAAGGCGATGTGGCCGAAGGACTTGCCATGCTCAAGAGGCAGGCCGGCGGGCATATCCTGAAATACGGTATCACGGAACTGGACAGAACGCTGTTGGACAACAACCTCGTCGATGAATACGACCTTTTAGTCTTGCCTACCAAAGTCGGTCAGGGCAAACGCGCTTTTGCGGACATCGATGCGGACAAAATAAACATGGAACTCGTCCGCACGCACCGCTTCGCCAATGGTGTCGTGGCGCTCACATATCGACCGCACTGACTGCTATCCGAACAGCGAAAGCCGCTATCTGTGGGCGGCGCCTAGCCTCGCCCCAGATCCATTGGGTTTGTTCCGATACCCTTGATCGCACAACTAGCCGAGCCAATACGACAGCACAGATGCAATTATGGGACGACGTTTTGGCGATCCGCATTTTGGTCGACGGCCGAGAGAATCTTCTCGAGAGATGGCGACTGTCGACGGCGCTCCTCCGGCACCCACTGAAGAAAGCCGCCGATACGCCGTTGAACCTTGGTCAGGTGCCCAGCGGCGATGTCGCTCAGACGATGATCAAGAAAAGGGTTGTCGAACCGCTCAAGCGTGGTGGCTACGTATGCTGTCGCTTCCTGCTCCAGGCCCCGGGCCTTGAAGCCAGGAACGACCTCGGAACCATAGATCTCCGTCAGCAAGCTGCGATATCCATCGACTTCCAGCATTTCGCGCACCGTCAGGTTGGGTCTCAGCCCATCGGCCATCCAGTATTGTGCGAGCACCGTGTGACCGAGGTTCAAGATGTGCAGCTTCAGTCTCTCGATGCGGTCGAGATCATCGACAAGCGCGATCGCGGGGTGACGGCAAGGCAGCCTCAGCCCAGCTTGCTTTTCAATCGCCCATAGCGCGTATGGCTCCGCGACTGCCCCGACGGGCTCGATGGCCGACGAGACGATGCGGTCGACCAGCGAGTTGGCAAAGACGCAATCGTCGGCGATGAACGACAAAAGGGCGTCGGAGGCGCCGCTTCGCTTGGCCAAAGCGATCAACGCTTCCTTCAGCGTGTCGCCATTGCGCGGAACCAATTCGGTTGGAAGCACCACGACGGGCCTTGCCGACACCGCAAATCGGTGCGCGAGCAGAACGAGCAATTTTGCCGGATATCCCGCCGGCGCCGGGCCGCGGGCGTGGGTGAGGTTGACGACGAGATCGGATGGAATGGTGAGGCCCGCCTCCGTCGTGTTCGAAACAACGAATTCCGCTTGTTCCGCAAACAGCGTGGTCAACCGCGACCAGTCAAGTTCGGCATCAAGCGCGCGCCGTATGCTCTTCACGCGGATTTCATGCTCGACGCGGTGGCCCTTCTTCAGCCCGCGGATGACAACCGGGTAGCCCTCATCGCGGGCGAGCCCCTGCAAACGGGCTCGGCCGCTCGCCGAGCCGCTGATCGCGACCACCGTGATGGGTCCGACCGCATCGCCTGCCGACAGCGCCTCGTGCACGAAGAGCGCTGCGTGCGCCTGCAGAAAGCGGCTCGTGCCGAACTGGAAAATGGGCGTGACGATTTCGTTGGTCAACGATCTTCCTCGTTCTCTAGAAGCTTGGTGAGGGTACGCATCGGCCGCCGGTCCAAATATGATCCGTCTGCTGCGGGTCCGACAATCAGCGTTTGCTTTAAGTCAGCCAAGTTCCGCCACGCCGATAACGGCCTTGATCAGGCCGGATTTCTGCCGAGCCCAGATCGCGATATCGCGGGGGCTGTCATGCAGGGTGGTGCGGTGGGTGACGAGTTGGTCGATTGGTATTTTTCCGGCGTGGATCGAGGCGATGACGTGCTGGAAGTCGGCGTGCGTCGCGTTGCGACTGCCGATCAGAATCATTTCGCGCTTGTGGAATTCGGGATCGGAGAAGCTAACCTCGTCCTTGATGACGCTGACCAATATCATGGCGCCGCCATGGGCCACGTAGCTGAATGCGGCTTGGATCGAGGCCTTGCTGCCGCTCGCGTCGAAGACGAGGTCAAAACCGTCACCATCGGTTCGCTCCCGCACCAGCTCGACAGGCGAGGCCGATGCATTGTCGATGACAGGAAAACCGAGTTGACGTTCGGCGAAGTCGAGCCGCTCCCTGCTCATGTCCATGATCGTCACCGCCTGGCCTGCAAGACGGGCAAACAATGCCGTACCCAATCCAATCGGCCCAGCGCCGATGACCAGCGTACGGACGCCAGCAGCAAGCTTGGAGCGCCTCACCGCGTGGGCCCCGATCGCCAGAAATTCCACGGCTGCCGCGTCAACGGCTGAGAGTCCTGCGGCCGGGTAAAGGTTGCCGGCAGGCACCAACAATTGTTCACACATGCCACCGTCGCGATGAACGCCCAACACTTCTATCGACACGCAGCAATTGGGCTTGTCGTGACGGCACGCAATGCATTTGCCGCAGGCGAAATAGGGATTTACGACGACCCGTTCTCCGGCCTCGATGGCGACGCCTTGACCAACCGCCTCCACAGTGCCGGAGAGTTCATGCCCCATGATCCGCGGATAGGCCAGGTAGGGGTGCTTGCCTTCAAAGATATGGTAGTCGGTGCCACAGATGCCGACATGGCTGATGTTGATCAATGCCCATCCGGCTTCCGGCCGCCCCGGCGCCGGGCGATGTTCGAAGATCAATTCGCCGGGCTTTCGGCATACGAGCGCTTTCATTCGGGCATCTTCCTGAAATGTTCCAAAAAAAGACCCGGCGGTTGGGGTAGCCGCCGGGCCGAGGTGTGAGTGCCTATTCGAAGTCCTTGACGTTCTTCAGCGTCACGAGCCCGGCGCCGGTATCCACATTTGCCTCCACAGCTTCCCCACGGATCGCCTTGACGACAGTGTCGATGCCCAGCTCGCCCATCTTTGCCGGAAATTGTGCAACACTGGCATCTTCCGCGCCCGACTTGATGGCTTCGATCTCACCGCAGCAGGCGTCGAAGCCGACCAGGATGATCTTGTCGTTGGCAATGCCCGCATTGCTGATCGATTTGACGGCTCCCGGGATTGGCGGGCCGCAGGCCGAGTAGATCGCCTTGAGGTCGGGATTGGCGGTCAGGATGTCTTCGGTCACTGACGTTCCAAGTTCGAGCGTGCAATTGGTTGCGCCCTTGCCAACCACCTCGACCTTGACGTCGCCAAGGCCCTCCATCATCCCGGTGACCCGGTCGTCCAGCGCCGGCACACCTGGGACGCCTTGCAGAATGCCGATCTTGTCGCCGCTCTTGAGCACGGTCTTCAGGTACTCTCCGGCGATCTTGCCGCCGTTGAGATTGTTGGTCGAGACCAGTGCGGTCTGGCCCTTCCAGTTTGGGATGCTGTTGTCGACGAGAACCACCTTGATGCCTGCAGCGACGGCCTTGTCGAGCGCCGGTGCAACGGTCGGATCGACCGGAGTGATCGCCAGACCCTTGACGCCTTGCGTGATCATGGACTCGATCAGAGCGATCTGACCCTCAATGTCGGTTGCTGCCTGGCCCTGGCCGGTGACCAGTTCGATCTCGGGATGGGCGGCCGCGTATTTCTTGGCGGCGTCCTCCATGGTCGAGTAGAACGGCACCGGGAACTTCGTAATCAAGCCGACCTTGGTCTTGTCGGCGGCAGAAGCGGGCATCGCAAACGCAATGGCGATCGCCAGCCCAGCGAACAGTTTTCGGTTCATTGGCATTCCATTCCTCCCTTGGAATTTGAGGCGTCTTCCGGCGGAAGTCGCTTCAGGCATTTGCGGACCGGAACGGCCCCCAAATCTCGAACGGATCAGGCTCCAACGATCATGGAAACCAGCTCCTGCTTGTTGTCCTTGGTCGGAACAAGTTCACCAACCTTGCGGCCCTGGCGAAGCACCACGGCGCGATCGGCAAGCTCGACGACATGCTCCATATTGTGGGTGATGAGGATGACTGCGTTGCCCTGGTCACGCAGGGCAGCAACGAGGTTGAGCACCTGGCGTGATTCGCGCAGGCCAAGTGCTGCGGTCGGCTCGTCGAGGATCACAACCTTGCGGGCAAAAACGGTCGACCGCGCCACTGCGATGGCTTGCCTTTGGCCGCCCGACATCATGGCAACGACGGCGTCGAGCCGCGGCAAGGTGACCTTAAGGTTTGCCAGCAGAACGCGGGTCTCGGCATCCATCTTGCGCTGTTGAAGAAATCGCAGGCCGCGCGGAAGCCATGGCGGCCAGGCCAGTTCGCGACCGGCAAAGAAGTTCTGTCCAGGCGTCAGATTGTCGAACAGCGCCAGGTCCTGGTAGACGGTCTCGATGCCGGCGAAGCGCGCATCCGCGGGGGAGCGTACCTGCGTCGGCGCACCGTCCAGAAGGATCGCGCCGGCATCGAGTTGGTGCACCCCGCTGATGCATTTGGTCAACGTCGACTTGCCGGCGCCATTGTCGCCGAGAAGCCCGAGGATCTCGCCGCGCCGGACCTCGATGCTGACATCGTCCAGCGCCATGACCGAGCCGAAACGCTTGGTCGCGCCACGCACCGCCAGCACAGGACGGTCGGCAGAGGCTGTATGATCGACGCTGGCCGCAACGGCACTCATGACTGCCTCCCGGCCTGCATGACGCGCACACGCCCTTCGAGGTAGTTGCGCAGCACGTCGGACTCGACCGCTATGACAATGACCACGCCGATGACGATGAGCTGGAAGAAGACGTTGACGTTAAGCAGATTCAGCGCGTTGCGGATGACGCCGATCATGATGGCACCGATCAAGGCATGGCCAAGATGGCCGCGGCCGCCGAGAAAACTGGCACCGCCGATGATCACCGCCGCGATCGTGTCCAGTTCCAGCAGATTGCCGAACAAGGGCGAACCGGCGTCGGTACGGCCGGCGAGGATGACCGCGCCGATGCCGGCGCACAGCCCTGAGATCACATAAACCGAAACCAGGACCCAGGACACGGGAATGCCCATGCGCACGGCGGCGTCAGGTCGGCCGCCGACGGCATAGATCCAGCGCCCCCAGACCATCGTCTTGGCCATGACGAAAAGGACCGCTGCAACGCCGGCAACGACGAAGACCGAACCCGGCAGACCCCAGACCGCCTCGCGGCCCAGCGCATCGATGGCCTCCGGCATTCCAGGAATGGCGCGCCCATCGGCCAATTGGAGCGCCAGGCCCTTGGCGATGCTCAATGTCGCCAGCGTAATGATAAAAGGATGCGGCAACCGGCCGAAGACATAGAAAAGCCCGTTGATGGCCCCGACCGCCGCCCCGCAGCCAACCATCACCGCGATCACCGCGACTGCGGGAGCACCGGCGTGAAAGCTGAGCGCGCCGACGACGGAAGCCAGTGCAACGTTCGAGCCTACGGAAAGATCGATCCCGCGTGTCAGGATGACCAGATGCTGCCCCATTGCGACAACCGAGATAACGGCGGTCTGGGCGAGGATGTTGCTGAGGTTGCGCCCTGTCAGGAAATAGGGTGACAGAAAGCTAAGCAAGACGATCAGCAGCACCAGGATGACGACCGGACCAGCACTCAGCAGGGCCAGCCCAAGCGCAAGGCCTGGAACGGCTTCCTGCTTCCCGGACTCCGGCAATGCGGCCTCGCCGGCAGTGGTGCCGGTGTTTCCCGATTCAGGCAAAGTTCTCCTCCCCGCCGAAAGCTCGTCGAGCCCTCGCCGTCAAAACTTTTGCTGTATTTCAGCTTCTTCTTATCGATAAAAAACAACCACCATCACTTGGTCAAGTTGTTTTTTATGGATAAAGTTCATGCTAGAAAGGACAAGGTGTTGCTCCGAGGAAGAACCGATGCGAACCGACACTGTGTACAAAAAGGCCTTCAACCGCGCCGCCACCATGCTGCGGGATGGACAATTAAGCGGGGAGCTCCCCTCCGAAAATGAGCTGAGACGGCGGATGGGAGTGAGCCGTACGACCGTTCGAAAGGTTCTGGGAGAACTTGCCCACCGCGAACTCGTCGCGGAGCGCGGCGGCGTCCGGACGGCAGGCCGCGCGGTCGAGGATAGCGACTACTATCCCGACGCCGAAACCACGTCGCGGGCCAACCATGTCGAACAGCAGTTCATGGAGTGGATGCTGCGGGGTGACACCAGGCCTGGCACCAGTATCAACGAGCTCGAACTTGCCCGGCAGTTCGGTGTCGCGACCAACGGTATTCGTGAGTTCCTGATCCGGTTCAGCCGATTTGGGCTGCTCGAGAAAAGGCCGAACACCGGCTGGCTTTTCAAGGGCTTCACGGAGGATTTCGCTCTTGAGCTGTTCGAGATCCGGGTGATGTTCGAGCTGCGCTCGGCGCATCTCTTTTCACGGCAACCCAACACGTCTCCGCTGTGGGATAAGCTCGCCGCGCTCAAGGTCGCACATACCGAATTGCTGAAGCGGATTGAAAGCCGCTATCACGACTTCTCCGGCCTCGACAACCGCTTTCATCGGCTCATAAACGAGGCTTCTCCGAACCGCTTCATCGACGATTTCTACGACATCATCAGCTTCATTTTTCACTACCACTATCAGTGGAACAAGCATGATGAACAGCAGCGCAACCAAGCTGCGATTCTGGAGCATCTGGCCTATATCGATGCACTCGAAAGCCGCGATCCCGAGCGCATCAGACGGGCCTGCCAGGCGCATCTCGCTTCGGCAAAGGCAACGCTGATGCGCTCGCTGGTCTGAACTTTGTGGATGGCGGAAGCTCCGCTGAGGAATCGATGCATCCGTCAGGAAGTTGGTGGACCGTCGCTTCAGCCTCGGCGAATGCATTGGCGATGCCGTTTCCAGTGCTTTCCATAAACCCGACCCGATCGTGAACGACCGGTCGTCTCAGAGTCAGCCCTTGCGCTCCTGAAGGCTGTTGCCGCCGTCGACCACCAGCAGGGCGCCGTTGACGTAGCTCGCGCCTTCCGATGCCAGGAACATCACCGCTGCGGCAACCTCGTCCGGTCGCCCGGCCCGCGCCGGTGGCGTGTGCAGGGCAGCTTGCCGTTCCATCTCGCTCGACGAACCTGTTTCGATCCAGCCGGGCGCCACGGCGTTGGCCGTGATGCCGCTTTTTGCCACTTCGAGCGCCAGCGTGCGCGTCAGGCCGACCATGCCGGCTTTGGCGGCGGAATAGGCTGATGTGCCTTCGAAAGCCACCAATGGCCCGGTGACCGACGCCACATTGATGATACGCCCATAGCCTGCCTTTACCATCGCCGGCAAAAACGCCCGGGTGACCAGGAAGGCCGTCTTCAGGCTGACGGCAATCCCTTGGTCCCAGTCGGCCTCCGTCATGGCGAGAAACGCCCTGTCGGCCGAGGGCGATGCCAGCGAGCCCATGCCGGCATTGTTGACCAGGATGTCGACAGCGCCGACATCCGCCCGCAGCCGCGCGACTTCGACTGCGATGGTGAGATCGGCGACCGCGGCTTTGGCATTGATGTCTTCGGCGCAAAGCTCGGCGGCGCGATCGAGTACACGCGCGCTGGCACCGCTCAGGAAAACGGCATGACCGGCAAGGCCAAGCTGCCGCGCGATGGCAAAGCCGATGCCGTCGGCAGCACCCGCCCCTGTGATCAGCGCACGCTTGTTGGTAGACGAAGGCAAGGTCAAATCAGGCTCCCCTGGTTGCGCGGCCGCTGCCTCACCGCGCACTTGGCGGCCGTGCCGCGAAGATTTGCTCGCAACATTCCGCGCCACTTTGCGTTCTCGAAATGCCGAAACCGGTCGCTCAGTGGTGTCCGCTCTGCTGCCGGAAGCTTTCTCCTCAGACTTCATCCGACTAGGATGAGACCACAGGCCGAACTATGCAAGAGTGCGATCTTTCTAAGGAAAATCAATGGTTTAGCGGATTGTTAGCCAGCCCATATCCTTCGTACGATCTCGTATGGTCTGGCGAACCCGAAAACAACGAACGAGATTGATTACTGGCTCGACATACCAATTTAGCCCGAGTGGCCCAGGACTCACTTTGTGATTGGCCGAAATGTGGCCGGACACGGACGGCCCGCTTTCGGAGCAGCCCAAAGAGAATGCGGTAGTTTGGGCCCGAGATCGCCCTTGGCCGAGGATTGCATTCTCCAGGGGACGGTGGACGAATGAGATAGGGGCAACCTTTCGGGTCGCGAACCCTAAGGCCGACGCGGTCCCGGGCTTATCGATGATGATGGGTTGCAGAGAGCGGGCAGATCAAACAGCCAATCTTAAGATGTGACGAAATCACGGTAGATCGACCTGGGTGAGCGCTACCGATTTTCGACGAGAAGACGTCTCGTGCCGCATGAGAAAGCGTTCAAGGACGCGGACAATCGCGATCAGCAGCAGGTTGATCACCAAGTAGAGCACCCCGGCAATGGCGAATATCTCGAAGATCGCGAAGGTCTGGCTCATCAGCCGCTTGGCGTAACCGGTGATTTCGAGCACCGTGATCGTCGAGGCGAGGCTGGTGCCTTTGACGACAAGGATCAGCTCGTTGCCATAGGCCGGCAGCGCCTGGCGGATGGCGAGCGGGAACTCGATGCGGCGGAACCGCAGCATGCGCGACATGCCGCACGCCTGGGCTGCTTCGACGAGACCGACCGGAACCGACATCAATCCGCCGCGCAGGATTTCTGACGTGTAGGCGGCCGTATTCAATGCAAGCGCCAGCACGGCGCAGCGTGCGCCGTCGCTGATCACCCACCACAAAGCCGCATTGTCCTTGATCAGCGAAAGCTGGCCAAGCCCGTAGTAGAATATGAATATCTGCACCAGCAGCGGAGTCCCGCGAAAAACATTGCTGTAGTATTTGGCGAAACCTGACAACAGCCGGTTCGACGACAGCCGCATCAGTGCCAGACCGAGGCCCAGATTGAAGCCGATCAGCACCGAAACGAAGGTCAGCGCTGCCGTGACCCATAGGCCCTTCAGCAGAACGGGAACCGCAAGCTGGATGAGGTCTATCATACCGCTTTTCTCGTCCGCAGCCTGACCAGGCGTTCGATCCCGTCGAAGCCGGCCTGGCTTACAAGGGTGATGAGCAGATAAACCGCCGCCGCGATCAGGTAGAAAATAAATGGATGGCGCGTGGAATTCGCGCCGATGAAGGAAACGCGCATCAACTCCTGAAGACCGACCACGGAAACCAGGGCCGTATCCTTGATCGTCGTCTGCCAGACATTGTTGATGCCGGGAACCGCGATGCGCAGCATCTGCGGTGCGATGATGCGGCGAAAGATCCGCCAACCCGACAGTCCCAGCGCGCGAGCGGCCTCGATATGCCCATCGGGGATCGCGCCGAGCCCCCCGCGCACGACCTCGGTCGAATAGGCGCCGGAGATCGCGCCGATGGCGATGACCGCGATGACGAACGCATAGCCGCTCTCCGCGACACCGGCATAGCCGAACGCTGTCACGACCTTGGTCACGAATTCAACCGAACTGAAGAACAAGAGATAGATAATGAGCAATTCGGGCACGCCACGCACCAGCGATGTATAGGCATCGACCAACAGTGAAAGCGGAAATATCCGGGCCCATTTGATGAGACCGCAGACGATGCCGATCACCAGACCGGCCGCCATGCTGACGAGACCGACGAGGATCGTTATCGACGCGCCGCGCAGTATGGCGGTGACCCAACCCGCTTCCCAAACCTGCCAGAGACCGAATTCCATCTGAGTTCCCTAGATGTGCCGCGTGAATGAGACGCATGCGCCCGGCAGCCCGGACGCATGCGAGAGCTTTTCAGCGTTTATTTGCAGGGCCGGGAGATGTCGGTCTTGAACCATTTCTGGCTGGCCTTGCCGACCGAGCCGTCGGCGATCAACTCGCAAAGCGCCTTGTCGATCTTGGCCTTGAGTTCGGTGTTGTCCTGCGCGATGCCGACGCCAATGCCTTCGCCGAGCGTCGGATCGAAGGTGCTCTTGATCTCGACGCCGATCAGCTGAAAATTCTTGCCATCGGGCTTGTCCAGGAAGTCCTGCAAGGCGGATTGATCGGCGAAAGCGGTATCGATGCGGCCGCTCGCCAGGTCGATCTGCATCTGGTCGAGCGTGTCATAGGTCTTGAGATCGGCATTCGGTGCGCGCTTCTCGACGAAATGTGCGTGGGTCGTGCCGGCCTGCACGCCCACCTTCTTGCCGTCCAGCGATTTCAACAGCGTGTCGACATCAGTGATGGCGGCGAGATCCGAACCCTTGGCCGCCACGAACATGTTGGCCAGTTCGGCATAGCCGACGCTGAAATTGATCTCTTTCTTGCGGTCGGCGGTGATCGACATGCCCGAGATGATGACATCGAAGCGCTTGGCCTTCAGTGCCGGGATCAACCCGTCGAACGCCTGCACGACGAAATGGCACTTCACGTCAAGCTTGGTGCAGAGCAAGGCGCCGACATCGGCGTCGAAGCCGGTGACATTGCCGTTCGCGTCGGACATGCTCCATGGCGGGTAGGCGCCTTCCGTGCCGATGGACAGCTCGCCTTCGGCCGCCAATGCGCTGCCCATGGTTCCCGTGAGAAAGGCGAGCAGCGTCAAGACTTTCAGTTTCATGTCAGTTCCCCTTGTTGTTGGTCTTCATTGCAGTTGTCCGGTCCGAACCGGACGCTTCGAGGATGCGGCTTCCTCACAGTGTCCGGGCCAGGAATTGGCGCAGACGCTCGGAGCGCGGACTGCCGAACAGCTCCGCTGGCGCACCCTCTTCCTCCACCTTTCCCTGGTGGAGAAACAGAACCTTGTGGGAGACCTCGCGCGCGAACTGCATTTCATGCGTCACGAGGATCATGGTGTTGCCTTCCTCCGCCAGCTGGCGGATCACCCGCAGCACCTCGCCGACCAGCTCGGGATCGAGCGCCGAAGTCGGCTCGTCGAAGAGGATGACCTTGGGCCGCATCGCCAGCGTGCGGGCGATCGCCGCCCGTTGCTGCTGGCCGCCGGATAACTGGCCGGGATAGTGGGCGTGCTTGTCGGCGAGCCCGACCTTCTTCAGCAAGGCGTGCGCGTGTTCGATGGCCTTCTCGCGCGGTTCCTTCAGCACGTGCCGGGGCGCCTCGACGATGTTTTCCACCACCGTCATGTGCGGCCATAGATTGAAGTTCTGAAACACCATGCCGACGCGCGCGCGGATACGCTCGACCTGCGCCATGTCGGCCGGACCAAGACGGCCGTTCGACACCGGCTTCATCTTGATTACCTCGCCGTCGATGGCGACCTTTCCGCCGTCCGGCTGTTCCAGAAGATTGATGCAGCGCAGGAATGTACTCTTGCCCGAGCCTGACGAGCCGATCATGGAAATCACTTCGCCGGCGTGAGCGGTAAGATTGACGCCCTTCAACACCAGAAGCGAGCCGAAGCTCTTGTGAAGCTCGTCGATCTGTACGGCCGGCGTCGTGATCTTTGCTTCGTCAGCGGGCGCCGGATCGGCAACCTCAGCGCGAACGGTGGGTGGCGACGGTTCGCCCTTGATGGCTTCGTCCTGATCCAGCTCGACCGCCTTCAGGTCCGCCAGCGCACGGTCGAAATGGCGCAGACTGCTGGACAGGCAGGCGCGCTGCCAATCCGGATCATCCGGAATGAAGGCCGAGCGCAGCGTCTCCCGGATCCGCTTGCCGAGCGGCGAATCGAGCTTGCCGAACAGATGCAGCCAGTTGTCGGCCTGCACCGCTTCCATGACGGCAGGCCCCTCCAGGGTGCCGCATTCGACGACAAGCGGCAGCACGCGCGCGTTCGGCATTGCCTTGCGCACGGCGTCCGAGACATAGCCAGTCGCCGTCGCCGCGATGCCGGTGCCTGTCTTGGCGCCCGGGCCTGTCAGCACGGTCGTCAGCGCTGGCCCGAAGATGGATTTGCCCCAGGCAAGACCGGCATGCTCGGAACTCGCCACCGAAAGCAGTGCCGGATAACCGTAAGGCCCCGCTCCCGTATGCAGGTCGAAGACGATGGCCTGCCGCGCCTTGGCGGCAAAGGTCTTCAGGATTTCGTTCAACGTCCGATTCGACCAGACAGGGCCGCCGCCGCCATAGAACATCCCGTCGGCGAACTCATATTGGCCTGCCTCGATAATCGCCGCCAGCCCGGCGTGCCCAAGCCTCTTGCGCGCCGCCGCGAGCTTCTCGTCAGCCGCTATTCGATCCGGCCCTTCCCACTCGCGGTATGCCACGGCGTCGTGGAGACCGGCATAGCCGTTGTTGACCGGAGCACTCGCCGACCAGTCGATGAAGTTGCGGTTGAGGTCGACATTGTCTTCGTTGACGCGCCGCAACCACGCCGTGCCCCAGGGATTGATGAGATGGATGGCAAGGATCGCGATGTCGTCAGGCAAGCGCCGCAGGTTTTTCTGGCCAAGCCAGGCGGTCTGGCAGGTCGAGCCGAACGGTCCCTCGACGCCATGCGTGCCCGAGATGACCACGATCAGCTTGCGCGCATCGCGTCGGCCCAGCAGCGCCACATCTGTCGCCAGCGTCTCGCCATCCGGTCCGTTCAGCGGATGGACATACTCGGACAGTTCTGCGCCCGCCCGCTCCGCCGCTTCGCGAAAGCCCTGGCGCAAGGCGGCAAAGTCGCCGGGATAGGCTAGTGCCGGCTCATCATGGCGCGTCGCTGATCCCACGGGACGTCGGGTGGTTGCGGTCAATCCGTTCATTCCCTGCGGTTGCGGCATGGGGCTACTCATCGTCGAGGTCGCTCGTGTTCTTGGGGGGCAATCGGTTCTCATTGCCGGAAGGGGATGGGCTTGAGGACCGAACGAACCAGGCATCGCGGGGAAGCACCTTGTCGGGGTTCATGATCGACCGCTCGTCCAGCGCTCGTTTCACGCGCTCCATCGCGTCGAGCTTTGTCGGGTCAGCTGTCGCCAGCAGGGAATGGATGCGTTTTGACCCAACTCCGTGCTCGGCGGAAAAGGAACCGCCAATCTCCCCGAGCTGCTGATAGAGGACGCGCTCGACAGCGATCGCCACGTCAGGCGCCAGCGGGCCCCTCCGGTTGAGGATGATGTGCAGGTTCCCATCGGCGAGATGTCCGAAGACATAGGGTGCAAGATCCGGTTCGACGGCGGCGAGCCCGGGCAGGATTCTGTCGAGATAGGCCGGAATTTCCGACAATGGGACAGACACGTCGAAGGAAGGCGCGTGGGGATGAGCGCGGTAGAGCACGCTGGTGTCCTCGCGCAGCCGCCACAGGTCGTCTTCCTGCCGCCGCGAGTCGGCGATGATGCCGGTCGCTTCAGGATACTGCTGCATCGTCTCCAAATAGATCCGCTCGAAGTCCTCGCGCAGCGCGCTTTCGCGCGCGCCGCCAAGCGACAGCAGCAGGAACAGCGGCTGATCGAGCGGCACACTGCGTTCAGACCATTCATGCGCGGCGGCGGCCAGGCTGAAATACGAGGTCCACATCGCCTCGGCCGCGCGCAGATGCCCGGCATCCGATTCAAGCGCCAGCCGAGTTGTCCGCAGGGCCGCCTCGACCGATGGCAGCCCGAACAGCGCGGTCGCTGTGGCGCGCGGTGAAGGATCGAGCTTGACGGCCACTCGGGTGACGATGCCGAGCGTGCCCTCGGCGCCGATAAAGAGATGCTTCAGATCATAGCCGGCGGAATTCTTCACCACCCGTGTCAGGTCGGAATAGACCGATCCGTCGGCCAGCACGGCCTCGAGGCCAAGCACGCGGTGGCGCATGACGCCGTTGCGAAAGGCCATCACCCCACCGGCGTTGGTCGACACCATGCCGCCGATCGTCGCCGAGCCGCGCGCGGCAAGGTCGATGCCCGGCTCCAGCCGGTGTTCGCGCGCGGCCGTCTGCAAGGCTTCGAGGGTGACGCCGGCACCGACCACCGCCACGCGTTCAAGCGGATCGAGCCGCTCGATGCGATTCATGCGCGCCATGGAAAGAACGATCTCGCCTGGCCACGAAACGTCGCCGCCGACCAGGCCGGTCTTCCCGCCTTGCGGCACCACCGGAACCTCGTTCTGGCGGCAGATGCGCACCACCGCCGCGATTTCGGCGGCCGATGAAGGCGTGACGACGATGCCGGCGCCGCAATCCGCGTCACTGGTGCGTACGTTCGCGGCGCCAACGGCCTCGCGCATCGCGTCGACAACCAAAAGCGGGACCGCCCGTTCGTCGGGTATCGTTTGCCTTGGAGACACGAGGCCGCTCATTGCGCCATCAACCCCTGAAGCGCTGCGATCAGCCGGTCATTGTCAGCCGGCAGCCCGATAGTGGCGCGCAGATAGTGCTCATAAACGGCTTCGCGCCACGCCTTGACAATGATCCCCTGCTCCAGGAGGGCAGCGGCAAGGCTCGAACTGTCGCCTTTGCAGTCAAAGAAAAGGAAGTTTGTCTGCGACTGCGCGACCCGCAGGCCAAGGCCGGCAAGCCCGGTGGCGGTGCGCACGCGCTCGGCCCTGACGCGGTCGGCCGACGCCTTCATCCAGCTTTCGTCGGCGAGTGCAGCGATGGCCGCGGTCTGCGCCGCCGCATTGACGTTGAATGGCGTCTTGGCGGCGGCAATCACTCTTGCCAGCTCGAGGCCGGAGCAGACGGCATAGCCGACGCGCAGCCCCGCCAGGCCATAGGCTTTCGAGAACGTCCGCAGCACCACATGGTCGATGCCGCTGCCGCGCAGGACCTCGATGCCGTCGGGCGCGCCGGCATCGGCGAATTCGAAATAGGCTTCGTCGAGGACAAGAAGGGTGCCTGGCCGTACCGCGCCGATCAGCCGTTGCAGGCTGGAATGGTCGAGCCCCGGCCCAACCGGATTCCAGGGCGAGGATATGAAAACGAGACGCGGCCTGGCGGCGATCGCCGTTTCAAGCGCGGCAAGGTCGAACCCCATTTCGGGTGTCATCGCCACCTTGATGACATCGGCCCCTGCCGCCAGGGGCTCTATCTCATGCAAGCCGAAGCTCGGCACCGTGGTCACGACAGTGGTGCCCGGCACCAGGACGGCGCGCGAGATGGCGGCGATCATCTCCTCGGAGCCGTTGCCGGCAACGATCAGCCCGGGATCGACACGAAGTCTTTCGCCAAGTGCTGCTCGCAACGCCGTGCAGGCCGGATCGGCATAGCGCCATGGTTCGAAGGATGAGGAGGACAATGCGGCCATGACGGCCGGAGAGCAGCCATCCGGGTTCTCGTTGCTGGCCAGCCGGGCAATGTCGTGACGGCCACTCAGCTTCCGTGCCATCGCGATGTTCATGCCTGCATTGTAAGGTGGCAAGGCCGCGATATGCGGATTGAGCGGCAGGCTCGACGCTGGTTTGACCGACTGTTCCAAATCCCGACTTCCGTTTCCCCGCGCCCAGACGCGGCATCAAGATCTTGTCAAATATCCAGGACGACTGATCCGCTCGGCCTGGAGCAGCACAGCAGCACTTCGCCTGCTCCCAGCTCGTCCAGGGGTTCTTCAAAATAGGCGACTTCACCCGAAACCAGCCGCGACTTGCATGTCCCGCAGATGCCGGACCGGCAGCTGAATTCCGGCGCCAGACCCTGGTCCTCGGCAAAGTCGAGGAGCGATGCCACCTTGCCATCCCAGACCGCCGTCAGGCCCGATTTTCGGAACTCCACAGTGGCCACCTCGCCCGCCGGCTCGATCCGTGCCTGCTGCGCCAGCGCGGGAGGGGCTCGGGCGGCATCAGGCTCCAGCACTGTTGCCGGGCCGAAAAATTCGTATGCGATGCGAGGCTTCGGCACGCCAAGCCCGCGCAGCATGACGTAGACCGCCCGCATGAAAGGCGGCGGGCCGCAAAGGTAGAAATCATAGTCGTCGATCGGCAGCAGACGCTGCAGCACGTCCTTTGAAATCATGCCTTCGCTGTGGAAGTGCCCGCGGGCCCTGTCGCGCTCCGACGGAAACCGGTAACAATAGTGGGCGCGCAGACCAGGCCGTGTTGCGACAAGGCCCGCGACTTCATCACGCAAGGCATGCACATCGCCGTTCTCGCAGGCGTGAATGAAGACGGCACGGCGATCCGGCATTGCAGCCAGCGCATGCAGCATCGATACCATCGGCGTCAGCCCAACGCCGCCGCTGAGCAGCACCACCGGACGGCTGCTGGCCTTGTCGAGCACGAAATCGCCGCGTGGCCCTTCGGCCTGGAGTACATCGCCAACGTCGATCCGGTCATGCAGGAAGCACGAGCTTGCTCCGTCGGGCAGACCCGGCGCGGGTGCTGCTTCACGCTTCACGCTGATCCGGTAGCGACCCTTAGCGGCCGGGGAACAGGAGACGCTGTAGTTGCGCAGCACATATGCCTTTTCGCCGGCTCCCTGCGGCATAGGTATCTTGAACACCAGGAACTGCCCTGGCTCGAAGTCGCGCCAGTCCTCTGGATTGACCGGCTCGATATGGAACGACGTGATGATGGCGCTTTCGCGCACCTTCGCGACCACCTTCAGGTCGCGAAATCCGCTTCTTGCGATAGTGTCGCGAGCGGTGAATGCGTTCATTCGGCGGCCGCCAATTGCTGACCCTCGCTGGCGATCAGCTTGGCCAGGTTGCGGCGGAAGCGCAGTGGCCCGACATCGATCTTGAGATCGAGATTGGGTGTGCGCTTGTTGGCCATGCCCTTGTGCACCGCATTGAGCACGGTGCGATCCTCATCGAAAGCGCCGCGCACGGAGGTGGCGAACTGGCGCGAAACCTCCAGATCGTCCGGGGCGAAATTGCGCATCTGGAACCAGTAATATTTGGTCTGGTTCTCATCGACCGGCGTCATGAAATTGTAGCTGTCCATGAGGAACACGTCCTCGTGCAGCGGCTTGCCTTCGCCGCCGGTGCGGGCGGGCACGAAGATCGCCTTGATGATCGCGTTGGAGGGGTAGCGCACCTCATAGTGCTGCTTGCGGTCGCAATTGCCGGAGAATTTGAGGAAAGGCGCATAGAAGGGCGCCGGCGCGGCATCGACCACCCAGCGCCATACGGTCACGCCGTCGGCGCCCACGGTGGTTTCGAGCGGTGCATCCTCCATGGCCTGGACGCCGCCGAAGGACGACTGGTGGACCCACGACACATGCGAGGGGTCGAGCAGGTTGTCGGTCATGTAGAGATAGTTGCAATCGAGCGCCATGGACTCGCCGCGATTGACGCCCCATGCCGGATCGCCCCAATGGTCGACGGCGAAAATCAGCGCGGGGTCGGCCTTTGACGCCTCGCCCATCCAGACCCAGAGCAAGCCGTAGCGCTCGGCGATCGGATAGGAACGAACGCAGGCGACATGCGGTATCTTTTCGGCGCCCGGCACCCGCGTGCAAGTTCCCGTGCTGTCGAAGGTCAGGCCGTGGTAGCCGCATTCGACCGTATCGCCCTTGATGCGGCCCATCGACAGCGGCAGCTTGCGGTGCGGACAAGCGTCTTCGAGTGCAGCCACCGCGCCGTCGGTGCGGCGGTAGAGGACAATGTCCTCGCCAAGAATCCGCGTCGGCACCAGCCGGTCGGCAACCTCATGGTCCCATGCGGCAACGTACCAGCAGTTTCGAAGAAACATGGCGTCCTCCCAGGCTTGTGAACGCCCAAACGAATATCTTGCGGACCGGGGACGACATAGGCCTTGCATCTGCGTTCTATTTTAGAAAAACTAAACCAAGCTGACCCGAGGATCGTTGCCCAGGTGAACAAGACGCCCCCGCTGCGTGCGATACAGGCCTTTGAGGCGTTTGGCAGGCGTGGCAGCGTGACGGCCGCGGCAAACGAGCTCGGTGTATCCGTTGGCGCTGTCAGCCAGCAGATTCGCAAGGCCGAGGATGCCTTGGACGCACGGCTTCTGGAACGTCGCGGCAGGAGCGTCGCCCTTACAGCGCTGGGCCGCGTCTACCACGCGGCGGTTTCCATCGGCTTCGAAAAGATACGCGAGGCCCAGGATGTCATCGAACGGGCCCGTTTCGCCGACACTTTGACCATCTCCTGCCTGCCGTCGCTCGCCAGCAAATGGATCGGTCCGCAGCTTCTGGATTGGCAGATCGGCCATCCCGGCGCCACCGTGCGGCTGGTCGGCGCCGAGACAGAGCCAAGGCTGAGCGCCGAACAGGTCGACTTCCGCATTTCCTACGGCACCAAATATCGTGATTTCGAGCACTACACCGAGTTGTTCACCGACTGGGTGGTGCCGGCCTGCTCGCCCGCGCTGCTGGCGAAACATCCGGTCCGTAAGCCCGCCGATATCCTCGATCTGCCACTTCTCAGTATCGAATGGGCGCGCGACCATCGCTCGCCGCCTACATGGGCGGAATGGGCGGCAAGCATCGGCGCGGTGCACCGCAAGACATCAGGTGAAGTCGCCTTTTCCCTGTCGAGCGCCGCGATCGATGCTGCGGCCAACGGCAGGGGCTTCGTGCTGGCACAACTGTCGATGGCCGCCGACGACATCGCCTCGGGAAGGCTTGTGGCGCCGTTCGACAAGCGTATCAGGCTGCCGGAGCCCTATTTCCTGGCCTGGGACCGGGCAATGCTGGAGAAACCTTTTGGGCCGGAGCTGCGAACCTGGATTGTTTCAATTTCCAAGCGGCTTGGCGCAACCTTGGCAGGTTTAGCCGAGCGCTGATCTCGGGACGCACATTCCGTTCTGTTCTCACAAAGACCGAAGGTCGGATGGTCGCTGACTGAATGTCCGAAAGGCCCAAGTGGTCGGAAAAGCCCCGTCGCGCATCCGCCCTTTGCGATCGAGTTTTAGCCGACGCTCGACCTCGGCCCGCAGCCTGAAGCCGCGCCGCCATGTCCGTTCTCGCCACATCAATTCAACCTCGATGATCACGACAAGGGCAAAACTGCTCGCCCTCCCCGAGTTCTGACGGACGATCATCGGCAACGTCTTGACGCTCGCTGCCGCCATCGCCGCCTTCAACCCGCTGTGCGCCTGTCCAATCCCGAACGCGTCCCGACTGGCTCCTCAGGCGCATTAAAGACTAACGTCGTGAGCAGGACAGCGGCAGCGAGGACCCTGTAGTACCGGGCGTCGAATCCGAAGAATTTGAAAACAAACGGGGCGATGATAGACACCACCCCGACGGCCCGATTGACGCAAAGTCGAATAACAACCTACCCGAGAGTTTGGCTTGCCAGGGCATAGCTCTCCGGTCTGGTCGCACCGCCGACGGCAAAATCGGTTAGGCGTTTGCCCAGCGACATGGTCAGCACCGTGTCGAAGACTGGCATTCCAGCGTGCGACAGAAAGGTGGCGAACTCGCCAGTGTCCATATGGGTGTCGATCCGCAGGAATGACCCTAAATGGTCATGGACGTGTGGCCGGACGATCGCCACGGCATCGGCGTCGCTTTCCGCCACGACCGGCCCCACGACGTGGCCCCTCCCGAATGGCCGGCAGAGCGCGAATGCGCTCAGCCTGCCATCCTTGAAAAGACCATAGCCGGCCGAGTGTGCGAAAAGCCTTTCGATGAGCGCCGCCCGCCTCACGCCAAATCCTGCCGCGTCGAGCGCGATCGCTGCCGGAATATCCTTTGGGTCCAAGGTCCTGACATCGAGAATGTCCGCCGGGCGACCCGTCGTCTCCAGGCGGGCGATGCCCTGGCATTGATAGACGGTCTTCTCCGGCTGGAAATCGAGCGAGAGATAGAGCCGCCTTGCCGCGCGCGTTGCATTGAGACGCAGATCGCAGCCGACGACGTTCTCGAAAACCCGCTTCATCAGCCATTGCCCCGCCCCCAGCGTCTGAAGTCGCGGCGAGGTGATCACCATGCCCACGGTCGCGAAATCGGTACCATGCGCGAACCACATGGCCGAACCAAGAACCCGGCCGATCTCATCGAGCGCCACGAACCCGTGTCCCGACTGCCGCAGGAATTGCCAGTCTTCAGCGCGATGCGGCCATCCCACGGAGAGCGAGAGTGCATGCAAGCGGTCCAGCTCAACGCCTTCGATGTCGCCTATCCGCATCGAGAAGGTATCGATTTTCAAGCTTCCGGACGGCTTCAATTCCATGCCCCTGAAAGATTATCGTACTAGAAGGCGACGTGTCGCTGGCTACTTTCCGGCTGCCAACGCTAAACAAGCAGACCGATACGATTTGCTCGAAAGCCATGCGGCAACGCTAGATTCAACTGAAACACTTCCGCTTTCGGCACGCAATCGCGAAAGAACGCGCACATCCTCTGCCGAAATCGAGTAGCCGACGGCATCGATCCCGGCAAACCCGAAATGCCAAACCCGAAATGCTTTGAGGGCTGGAATGGACGTCTTCGACATCCTGGACCGACTTGTCGCCTTTCCGTCGGTCGCCGGCAAGCCGAACGGCGATATCGCCGGCTGGATCGAGGCCTATCTCGCAGAGCACGGGACGCAGGCTGCCCTGCTCCGAGGGCCGGAAGGCGACCGGTCCAATCTGTTCGCGACGATCGGCCCCGCCAACGTCCCTGGCTATATTCTGTCCGGCCACATGGACGTCGTCCCCGCCAGCGAGCCGCGATGGAGTTCTAGCCCTTTCGCGCTGCGCAAGGAGGGCGAACGGCTCTATGGACGCGGCACCACTGATATGAAGGGGTTTCTTGCCGCGGTGCTCGCGACGGTGCCTCTCTTGGCGAAAATGCACCTTGCCAGGCCGATCCATCTCGCCTTCTCCTATGACGAGGAGGTGGGGTGCCGCGGTGTACCGCATTTGATCGCCCGCCTTCCCGGACTTTGCGCGAAGCCGCTCGGCGTTATCGTTGGCGAGCCGAGCGGCATGCGCGCCGTGCGCGGCCACAAGGGCAAGGCGGCCGCCCGCGTGATCATCAACGGGCGCTCCGGCCATTCCTCCCGACCCGATCTTGGGCTCAACGCCATCCATGCCATGGCCGATGCGCTGAGCGCGGCCGTGACCGAGGCCGAACAGCTGACGCACGGTCCGTTCGACCCTGCCTTCGAGCCGCCCTACTCCTCGCTGCAAGCCGGCGTGGTGACTGGCGGACATCAGGTCAACATCATCCCCGACACCTGCAAGCTGGACCTCGAGGCGCGCGCCATACCCGGCGTCGACCCCGCCAGCCTGCTGGCGCCTGTAAGGGCGCGAGCAGAGGCCCTTGCGGCCCACGGCTTTCGCATCGAATGGGCGCCGCTGAGCGCCTATCCGGCGATGTCGCTGCCGCCAGATGCGCCGCTTGCGGGACTGCTGCACGCCTTGACCGGCGAGGCGCCGCTTGCCGCCGTCAGCTACGGCACGGAGGCCGGGCTTTACCAGGCCGCCGGGTTCGATGCGATCATCTGCGGACCGGGCGACATCGACCGCGCCCACAAGCCGGACGAATACATACTCACCAGCGAACTCGCCACCTGCCAGCGATTGATCGAGGCGCTGGGCGCCCGCTGCGCGGCTTGAAGGGAACCGGAATGACATTCCTGTTCAATTCCGATGCGCGGCGCGGGGCGATCTTCGCCGATGCCTTCGCCAAGGAGCTGCCGGACGTCCCCTTCACGATGGACCCCGCAACGGTCGATCCCGACGCCGTGCGCTATCTCATTACCTGGACCGCGCCAGAAGACCTCGCCCGCTACAGGAACCTGGAGATCCTGTTTTCCATTGGCGCCGGGGTCGACCAGTTCCGCCTCGATAGCGTACCGGAGCAGGTGAAGATCGTGCGTACGATCGAGGAAGGCATCGTGCGCATGATGCAGGAGTATGTGGCGCTGGCCGTGCTCGCCCTGCATCGCAGCCTGCCTGCCTATCTGGCGCAGCAGCGCGCCGGCGAATGGCGGGACATCCCCCAGCTGCAGGCCGGGTCGCGCCGGATCGGCGTGCTCGGCCTCGGGCAGCTTGGCCAGGCCGTCCTTGACCGCCTGAAGCCCTTCGGCTTTCCGCTCGCCGGTTGGAGCCGCTCTCCACGGCAGATCGAAGGCGTGACCTGCCATCACGGCGAACTCGGGCTGGAGGAGATGCTCGCGGCCAGCGACATACTGGTCTGCCTGCTGCCGCTGACCGAGGAGACACGCGGTTTCCTCGATGCCCGCCTGTTTGCGAAACTGCCCAAGGGCGCGGCCCTCGTCCACACCGGCCGGGGCCCGCAGCTCGATCACAAGGCGCTTGTCGCCGCTCTCGACAGCGGCCACCTTTCGGCGGCGATGATCGACGTGACCGATCCCGAACCGCTGCCGGCCTGCCATCCTTTCTGGCGGCATCCAAAGATCGTGCTGACCCCGCATGTCGCCAGCGTCACCCAACCCGTGACAGCCGCGCTGGCCGTCATCGAAAACATCCGCCGCCACCGCGACGGGCTCGACCCTATCGGGCTCGTCGACCGGTCGCGCGGCTATTGAAATCCAAGCTGAAAGGCCATCCCTTGTCCCTGCTCAAGACCGTCGATACCAGCCCTGCATTTCCCCCGCGCGAATCCGGGGCGCTGCCTGAACGGCTGATTGCCGGCAACCCCGCCTTCAAGACCTGGGCGCAGGACGTCGCCAAGGACGACCTCGTCCATACCGGCGTCTGGGAGGCGACGCCTGGGGAAACGCGCTCAATCAAGGGCGACACTTTCGAGTTCTGCCACATCCTCTCGGGCGTGATTGAAATCACGCCCGATGGCGGCGAGGCGGTGACCTACCGCGCCGGCGATAGCTTCGTGATGAAGCCTGGTTTCACCGGTGTCTGGAAGACCATCGAGACGGTGCGCAAGATCTACGTGACGGTCGGATAGCGGAACCTGCATGACGTACTGGCCTGCGCCGAAGAATTTGCCGTCTCTTGCCTCGAGCACACAACATTCATCGGCAACGGATCACCGAACAGCGCATGCTGCCTGGCAGTACGCGCTACGCTCCAGTCAATGCTGGAAAGCGGTCACCCTATGAACCGAGCCTCGATATGAGCCTGAGCTTCGATCCGGATACGGTTCCCCTCCCGATTGGCCATTTCATCGGCGCAGAGCTTATCGCGGGCGATGGTGCGATCGAGATGCGCCGTCCGTCCGACGGCAAGGTCTATGCCGACTGTCCCGTGGCCGACGCGGATATCGTCGACCGCGCTGTGGAAAGCGCCAAGGCGGCGCTGAAGGCCAGCAACTGGGGGGGCGTCAGGCCGCGCGAGCGCACAAGGGCGCTGCACGCTTGGGCCGACCTGATCGAGGCGGAAGCGGCAACGCTGGCTCGGATCGAGGCGCTGTGCTCGACCCGGCCCGTCGGCCAGCTCATCGCCGGCGACATCGCCGTCACCGCCGAGCAGATCCGCTTCTTCGCTGAGTTCGCCGACAAGGAAGGCAGTGAGCTGGTGCCTACCGACGACACCACTCTCGGCATGATCATGAGCGAGCCCTACGGCGTGGTCGGCGCGATAACGCCGTGGAATTTCCCCATCTCGATGGCCGGCTGGAAGCTCGGCCCGGCGCTGGCCGCAGGCAACGCGGTCGTGCTGAAGCCCTCCGAGATGACGCCGTTTTCCGCTGTCTGTTTGGCGCAACTCGCGGTGAAGGCAGGCCTGCCGGCAGGGCTCGTCAACGTGGTGCTCGGCGACGGGCCGACGACCGGCACGGCGCTGACCGGCCATGCCGAAATCGCCAAGGTCTCCTTCACCGGCTCTACCCGCGCCGGCTCAGCCATCATGGAGAACGTCGCCCGCACCGGCGTCAAGTCGATGACGCTGGAACTGGGCGGCAAGAGCCCGCAGATCGTCTTTGCAGACGCCGATCTCGACAAGGCGGCGACGGCGATCGCCGGCAGCGTCACCTTCAACGCCGGCCAGGCCTGCGTGGCCGGCACGCGTCTGATCGTCGAGAAAAGCGTCGCCGACAAGCTGACGGCCGCGATCCTGGAGAAGATGAAGGCGGCACGCCCCGGCCCGACCTGGGACGAGGCGACGCACTATTCACCTGTTATCTCGGAACGGCAGCGGGCGCGTATCGACGGCATCGTGCGGGCCGCGATCGGGGCCGGCGGCGAATGCCTGAGCGGCGGCAACGTTATGGACGACCCCGGCTATTTCTATGAGCCGACGCTGATCGCCAATGTCGATCAGGCCAATCCGGCGATCGTCGAGGAAATCTTCGGCCCGGTCCTGACAGTCCAAACCTTCGAGACCGAGGACGAGGCGCTGGCGCTGTCCAGCCATCCGACCTATGGGCTGGCTTCCGGCCTGTTCACCTCGGACCTGTCCCGCACGATCCGGTTCGCACGCAAACTCGAAGCAGGTACCGTCTGGGTCAACCGCTACAGCCGCTCGCGAGACCATATTCTGCCCACCGGCGGCTACAAGCGCTCCGGCATCGGCAAGGACCTTGGCCGCGAAGCCTATCTCGCCAACCGCAGGACAAAGAGCGTCCTGATCAGCCTGTAAAGAGATGCCGATGAAGTCCTATTCGATCGCCCTGATCCCCGGTGACGGCGTCGGACGCGATGTGACCGCCGCCGCCTGGTCCGTGCTGGAGACAGCGGCCGGGCAGGCCGGCTTTGCCTTGACCGGAACCGAGTTCCCCTGGTCCTGCAAATTCTACAAGGAAACCGGCCGCATGATGCCGCAGGACGGCATTGAGACTTTGCGCAGCTTCGACGCGATCCTGCTAGGCGCGGTGGGCTGGCCGGCGGAGGTGCCGGATTCCGTTTCGCTGCATGGCCTGCTGCTGCCGATCCGCAAGGCATTCGTGCAATATGCCAACATCCGGCCGCACCGCCTGCTGCCAGGCGTGACAGGCCCGCTGCGGGCCGAGAGCTTCGACATATTGTGTATCCGCGAGAACACCGAAGGCGAATATTCGGGCGCCGGCGGGCGCGTGCATCAAGGCACGCTGGACGAGGTGGCTGTCGAGACCTCGATCTTCACCCGCGCCGGCGTCGAACGCATCCTGCGCTTCGGCTTCGAGCAGGCGCGGACACGGCGCGGCAAGCTCGCCTCCGTCACCAAGTCCAACGCGCAGAAATACTCGATGGTGTTCTGGGACGAGATCGCGCGAAAGCTGGCCGCGGAGTACCCTGACGTCGCCGTGACCAGCTATCACGTCGACGCGCTCGCCGCGCGCATGATCATGGCGCCGGAGAGCCTCGACGTGGTCGTCGCCTCCAACCTGTTCGGCGACATCCTCACCGACATCGGCGCGGCGATCCAGGGCGGGCTCGGCTACGCCGCCTCGGCCAACATCGATCCCGATCGCTCGGCGCCGTCCATGTTCGAGCCGGTGCACGGCTCGGCGCCCGACATCGCGCATCTGGGCATCGCCAATCCGATCGCCGCCATCTGGTCCGGCGCCATGATGCTCGACCATCTCGGCGAAGCGGCCGCCGCCGACCGGGTCATGCAAGCGGTCGAAGCGACAACCGCGCGCGGCATTGGAACCACTCCGGGCAAAGACAGAACGGAGGCCATCACGGCCGCCGTCGTCGCCGCGCTCTCCTGATTGCAAGGTCGTTCTCGATGAAAAACCTCAAAGACAAAAGTCTCTTCCGCGAAGTCGGCCTGATCGGCGGTGAATGGGTCGCTGCCGGCTCCCGCAAGACGGTCGATGTTGTCGATCCAGCGACCCAGGCGGCGATCGGCACGGTGCCCGATATGGCCGGTCCGGAGACTCGCGCGGCCGTAGAGGCCGCAGCGTCCGCCTATGGGGATTGGAGGAAAAAGACCAACGCTGAGCGCGCCGGCCTCCTGGAGGCCTGGCATGGCCTCATGCTTGCGCATCTGGACGATCTCGCGCTGATCCTGACGACCGAACAGGGCAAGCCGCTGGACGAGGCCAGGGGCGAGATCCGCTACGGCGCTTCCTTCGTCAAATGGTTTACGGAGGAGGCACGCCGCATCAATGGCCACACCATCCCCTCGCCGACGCCGGACCGGCGCATCATCGTGCTGAAGGAACCGGTCGGTGTGTGTGGCATCATCACGCCGTGGAACTTCCCCAACGCGATGATCACCCGCAAGGTCGCGCCGGCACTGGCCGCCGGCTGCACGGTGGTGATCAAGCCGTCCGAGTTCACGCCCTATTCGGCGCTGGCGCTCGGCGTGCTTGCCGAACGGGCAGGCATCCCCGCCGGCGTCATCAACATCGTCACCGGCATGCCGGCCGAGATCGGCAATGAGATCATGGCGAACGAGACCGTGCGCAAGATCTCCTTCACCGGCTCGACGCGGGTCGGTTCGCTGCTGATGCGCGGGGCGGCCGACAGCGTGAAGCGGCTCAGCCTCGAACTCGGCGGCAACGCACCCTTCATCGTCTTCGACGACGCCGATCTCGACCTCGCTGTCGAGGGCGCTCTCGTCTCCAAGTTCCGCAACGGCGGCCAGACCTGTGTGTGCGCCAACCGCATCCTCGTGCAGTCCGGAGTCTATGAAACCTTCGCAGCGAAGCTTTCCGCCCGTGTCAACGCCATGACGGTTGGACCCGGCACGCAGCCCGGAGTCGCCATCGGGCCGATGATCAACATGGCAGCGGTCGAGAAGATAAACCGCCATGTCGAGGACGCGCTCGCCAAAGGTGCAACGATTATCACCGAGAGGCCGGGATTGCCGGACGGCCCTCAATATGTCGCGCCGCTGGTGCTGACCGGCGCCACAAAGGACATGCAGCTCGCCGGTGAGGAAACGTTCGGCCCGGTCGCGCCGCTTTTCCGGTTCGAGACGGAAGAAGAAGCGATCACGCTGGCCAACGGCACGCCCTACGGGCTTGCTTCCTACTTCTACACCGAAAACCTGAAACGCGCCTGGCGCGTCGGCGAGGCGCTGGAATTCGGCATGGTGGGTCTCAACACCGGCTCGGTCTCGATGGAGGTCGCCCCCTTCGGCGGCGTCAAGCTGTCCGGCCTCGGGCGAGAGGGCGCGCAGGCCGGCATCGAGGAATATCTCGAGATGAAGAGCTTCCACATGGGAATAGGCAGTAGGTAATTGGCAGCAGGGAATTGGGAGATTCTGCCTACTGCCTACCTCACCCGGTCAAGCGCCTTGTAGTAGAGGCCGACCATCGGCAGGAACCAGGGCTTGCCGGAATAGCCGGGAATGGAAGGCCACTCGAGTCCCTTCAGCGGATTGCGGTCCTCGCGGCCGAGCATGGCATCGGCCATGATCATGCCAAGGTGCGTGGAAAGCTGCGCGCCATGGCCGGAATAGCCCATCGCGTACCAGACGCCGTCATGGTAGCCGGCGCGTGGGAAGCGGTCCTTGGTCATGTCGACCAGCCCGCCCCAGCAGTAATCGATCTCGACCTTGGCGAGTTGTGGGAAGATCGCCGCGAGGCCTGCCTGCAGTATCTGTCCGCTCCTGGCGTCGGAGCGCTGGTCCGATGTCGCCGAAAAGCGCGCGCGGCCGCCGAAGATCAGGCGCCTGTCGGGCGAAAGTCGGAAATAGTTGCCGATGTTCATCGAGGTCACGCATGTCCGGTTGCCCGGCATGGTCGCGGCAATCTCGACGTCGCTCAACGGCCGCGTGGCGATGATGAAGCTGCCGACGGAAATGATCCTGCGGCGGAAGTAGCCGAAATTCGGAGTGGTGTAGGCGCCGGTCGCCAGCAGCACATTGTCGGCGCTGATGCGGCCACGCGAGGTGGTCAGTTGGTGCCTGCCGCCGGCCTGCTTGCGATCGGTGACCGCCGCATTCTCGTGGATCACGGCGCCGTGGCGGACGGCTGATGTGGCGAGACCAGCCACATAACGCCCCATATGCATCATGGCGCTCTTCTTCGACAGCATCGCGCCGTGGAAGGGCGAGCCGATCTCGGACTTGAGATCCGCCGCCGACAGCAGCGCCGTATCCGGATCCACCTCGGCATGCAGGGCTTCGAAGTTGCGGGCGATTGATGCAAAATGCTGCGGCTTCGAGGCGAGCTTCAGCTTGCCGGCGCGGCGAAAATTGCAGTCGATGCCTTCCTCGGCGACCAGCGCCTCTATGGTGTCGACGGAGTCGTCCAGCGCCCGGTAGAGGGCGATTGCGCGTTCCTTGCCGAGCTCCGCCTTGGCGGAGAGGTAGCTGTGGGCGAGGCCGTTGTTGAGGTGCCCGCCATTGCGGCCGGATGCGCCCCAGCCGACCCGCTCCGCCTCCAGCACGACCACCTTGGCGCCGGCCTTCGCCAATTGGCGCGCGGCGGCGAGACCAGTGAAGCCGCCGCCGATGACGGCGGCATCGTAGTGCCCCTCGACCGGGCCTTGCGCCCCGCCGGAAAAGACGGGGGCCGTGTCGTGCCAGTAGGAGACGAACTTCATTGGCAATCCGCCTGTTTCAGAGACCGACGACGCCTGCAAGACCCGAAATGTCCGATATCTCGACATAGCCGTAATACGGGTTGGCCGGTTCGTGGCCGCGATTGACCCAGACCTTGTTCTTGATGCCGAGATCGTGTGCCGACATCAGGTCGTAGCGGAAAGAGGACGAGCAGTGAAGAACGTCCTCCGGGCCGCAACCCAGCCTGTCGAACATGTATTCGAAAGCCTGGAAACGCGGCTTGTAGGCCTGCGCCTGCTCTGCCGTGTAGACGGCATGGAACGGCGCGCCGAGCTTTTCGACATTGGACATGATCTGAGCGTTCATCGCGTTGGAAAGGATGACCAGCGGAATTTCCTTGGCGACCTTCGCCAGGCCCGCCGGGACGTCGGCGTGCGGTCCCCATGTCGGCACGCGCTCGTAGACCATCCTGGCGTCGTCCGGGCTGAAGGCGACGCCGTTGCGCTTGCAAGCGCGCTCGAGCGCATTGTGGACCACGTCGGCATAAGGCTTCCAGTCGCCCAGAATCTCGTCCAGCCGGTACGCCGCGAAATTCTTGATGAACTCCTGCATGCGCGGTTCGTCGAGCCGGCTGCCATAGAGGTCGCGCGCCGCTTCCGCCATCTGGAAAAAGGTCAACGTGCCGTAGCAGTCGAAGGTGATGTATTTGGGCCTGAAGGAAGCCATGTCCGTCGATCTCCGGTGGAAGCACATCCGCGCTGGGATGTATTTCATCATAGAGCGGCAGGCCGCGACCCACCTGACCGAAATCGCCCTTCCGAAAGCAGAAAGTTCCGTATCCGCCATCCGCTTTGGCACGCTGTAGCATCTGGCATGCCGATAGCTGCGCCGCGCGCGGCGTGAAGCGCCCCCGCCGCGGACGGTGCCAGCACAAGATGCGGCACACCCCTCGCGCTACGGCGAAAGATACTGTCCAAGCCAAAGCCTTCAGATGATCTGCGGCACGCCGATGGCCGAAACTTGTCGTCAGACGGAAGGATGCCTCATGCCGCAGGGCGACATTGAACTCCGAGCCTTCGGGCCCGACCATATCGAGGGAGCCGTAGTGCTTTCCCGCCAGGAGAATTGGCCACATCGCCCGCAGGACTGGCAGATGGCGCTGCAGCTCTCGAACGGTGCGGTCGCGCTCGACGATCAGGGCCGCGTCACCGGAACTATCCTGGTAACGCCCTACGGCGCGGATTGCGCCATGATCAACATGGTGATCGTCGACAGGAACGCGCGCGGCAAGGGGCTTGGGCGCCGGCTCATGGATCAGGCCTTCGCCTTGGCCGGGGACCGTCCGCTGCGGCTCGTCGCGACGGCGGACGGCATGCCTCTCTATGAGAAACTGGGGTTCGTGCCCTCCGGCGCCATTCTGCAGCATCAAGGCAAGGTTGCGGAGCTTGGCGAGCCCGATGGCGTAGAGGCCGCAAGCATCGGCGATCTGCCTGAAATCAAGGCGCTGGACCGCGACGCCTATGGCGCCGACCGTGAAGCACTGATCGATGCGCTGGCCGAGCGCGGCCAATTCGCCGTCATCCGCCGCGACGGCGCCATCGAGGCCTATGCCGCGATCCGGCCGTTCGGACGCGGCGAGGTGATTGGTCCGGTCATCGCGGGAAGTATCGACGAGGCGAAGGCCCTGATCGGCTTCTTCGCCGCCCCGCGCGCCGGCGCCTTCCTGCGCGTGGATACCGGCAGCGGGACCGGCATCGCCGGCTGGCTCGAGGAAATCGGCCTCACCCATGTCGGCGGCGGCATAGCCATGGACCGTCCGCCCAAGACGGTTGCGGAGCAGGCCAGGCCAAAAGTTTACGCCCTCGCCAACCAGGCGCTGGGATAGTCGGAGGACAACAATGCTCGCCAATTCCCTGATCGAACTCGATCGCGCCCATCTCATCCACCCTGTCTCTTCATACCGTGGTCATGAGGCGCAGGGCGTGCGCGTGTTGAAATCGGCGAAGGGCGCGACCGTCACCGATGCGTCCGGCCGGCAACTTCTCGACGGTTTCGCGGGGCTGTGGTGTGTCAATGCCGGCTACGGCCATGACAGCATCGTCGAGGCAGCGGCCAGGCAGATGCGAGAGCTTCCCTACGCCACCGCCTATTTCGACCTCGGCTCGGAGCCGGCCATCCGCCTCGCCTCGGAGCTGGCCGAGCGCGCGCCAGGCAACCTCAACCACGTCTTTTTCACGCTTGGGGGGTCGGACGCGGTCGACAGTACGATCCGGTTCGTCCGCTACTACTGGAATGCCAGGGGCGAGCCGAAACGCGATCAGTTCATTTCCATCGAGCAGGGTTATCACGGCTCGTCGGTGGTCGGCGCGGGCCTGACCGCCCTGCCCGCCTTTCACGCCGGCTTCGGCATTCCCTTCGAATGGCAGCACAAGATCCCCTCCCCCTATCCCTACCGCAACCCGGTCGGCCAGGACGGCAACGCGATCATCGCCGCATCGCTCGCCGCGCTGAAGGCCAAGATCGAGCAGATCGGGCCGGAGCGGGTCGCCGCCTTCTATGCCGAGCCGATCCAGGGCTCGGGTGGCGTCATCGTTCCACCGAAAGGCTGGATCAAGGCCATACGCGAACTCTGCCGGGAGTACGGCATCCTGTTCATCGCCGATGAGGTGATCACCGGTTTCGGTCGCACGGGGCCTTTGTTCGCCTGCACCGATGAGGACATCGTTCCCGATTTCATGACGACGGCGAAGGGTCTGACCTCGGGCTATGTTCCCATGGGCGCCGTGTTCATGGCCGATCATGTCTACGACGTCATCGCCGATGGCGCGGGCGCCTCGGCCGTCGGTCACGGCTACACCTATTCCGCCCATCCCGTCAGCGCCGCCGTCGCGCTCGAGGTGCTGAAGCTCTACGAAGACGGCCTTCTGGAGAATGGCGTCAAGGCCGGCGCCCGCCTTATGGCAGGACTGGCAAGCCTGACCGACCACCCCCTCGTCGGCGAGGTGCGCGGCCGCGGCATGCTTGCCGCGATCGAACTGGTGGTCGACAAACAGAAGAAGACGCCGTTTCCGGCGTCGGCCATGCCGGCGCGGCGGGTCTTCGACAGGGCGTGGGACAATGGCCTCATCATCCGTGCCTTTGCGCATGGGGTTATCGGCTATGCACCGCCGCTCTGCTGCACCGATGCCGACATCGATGCGATCATCGAGCGCACGCGCCGGACGCTCGACCAGACGCTGGACGATCCAGACGTCCGCCAGGCCCTGGCATGATGGCGGCGAAATATGTCGTGTCTCGAAATATCGCCGGGGCAGACGATTTCGCAATTTTGTGCCGCCCCCTCACGCCTTTTCGGCGAATCCAGCGCGGGGGAAGTGCCAGACTGCTCATAAGACAAGGCCAGAAAGCCCGGATTTCCGGGCCTTCAAAAAGGGCCGACGCCCTCGACAGCACGGAATTTTGTTCTGTTCAACACATGCAATTCGGCCGTACGCAGAGGAGAGCCAGTCTTGGCCAGGGGCTTTAGCGAATTCAAATACATGACCTTCGATGTGGTCGGCACACTGATCGACTTCGAAGGCGGGATCACGACCTGCCTGGCGGGAATTGCCGCCGAGGCCGGCGTTTCGATCGATGGCGAGGAGGCGTTGGCCCTTTACCGGCAGGCCCGCTACATGCCCCATGCGAGCCTGTTTCCCGACGATCTCGTCCGTGTCTACAGAGTTATCGCGCCGCGGCTCGGCCTGCCGGCCGAGGAGAAATACGGCGTCCGCCTGCGGGATTCGGCCAGCGTCTGGCAAAGCTTCCCCGACAGCGCGGCGGCGTTGGCGGACCTTGCGAAGTCGCACAGATTGATCGCCATGACCAATGCAAGGCGCTGGGCGCTCGATCATTTCGAGAAGCAGCTCGGATCGCCCTTTTTCGCCACCTTTACCGCCGACGATACAGGCACGGAGAAACCGGACCCGGCCTTCTTCCAGAAGGTCTTCGATTTCGTGGCCTCACAGGGCGACAGCAAGGACGACATCGTGCACGTCGCGCAAAGCCAGTACCACGACATCGGCATATCCCGGGCGCTTGGTATGACCAATTGCTGGATCGAGCGCCGGCATGCCCAGAAGGGTTTCGGCGGCACGATCGAGCCCAAGCGTTTCACCGCGCCGGACTACCACTTCACGTCAATGGCGGCCCTTGCCGCCGCCGTGCGGGAAAGCCTGAAGGAACGAACCTGAGCCCAAGCCCGGAAAGCCGCAGCAAGACGAGCGACCCGGAAAAACAAACAGAAAGGGGAATGATATGACCGACAAGATCACGAACTGGACCAGCGCAGACGATGCCATGGTCGAGAATGCCATTCGGCGGGGCGCAAGCCGCCGCGAACTCCTCAAGCTGCTGCTGGCCGGCGGCGCCGCGTTCGCCGCGGGCAGCGTGGTGCTTGGCCGCGCCACCAATGCCGTCGCCGCCACGCCCGTTTCCGGCGGCAGTTTCAAGGCCGCCGGCTGGTCCTCCTCGACCGCCGACACGCTCGATCCGGCAAAGGCGTCGCTGTCGACCGACTATGTCCGCTGCTGCTCGCTCTACAACCGCCTGACTTTCCTCGACAAGGATGGCGTCACGCAGATGGAGCTGGCTGATAGCTTCGACAGCAAGGACGCCAAGACCTGGACCATTAAGCTGCGCAAAGGCGTCACCTTCCACGACGGCAAGGACCTCACCGCCGAAGACGTTGTCTTCTCGCTGAAGCGCCATCTCGACAAAGCGGTCGGCTCCAAAGTCGCCAAGATCGCCGCGCAGATGACCGGCTTCAAGGCAGTCGACAAGTCGACCGTCGAAATCACGCTGGCCGACCCGAATGCCGACCTTCCGACCATCCTGGCGCTGCATCACTTCATGATCGTCCAGGACGGCACCACCGACTTCTCCAAGGGCAACGGTACCGGCGCCTTCGTGCTGCAAACGTTCGAACCGGGCGTGCGTTCGGTCGTCACCAAGAACAAGAACTACTGGAAGTCGGGCAAGCCACATCTCGACTCCTTCGAGTTCATCGCCATCAGCGACGACAGCGCCCGCGTCAACGCTCTGCTTTCCGGCGACATCAATTTTGCCGCCTCGATCAATCCGCGCGCGATGAAGCTCATCGGCGGCCAGCAAGGCTTCGAATTGTCGAAAACCACCTCGGGCAACTATACGGACCTCAACATCCGGCTCGACATGGATCCGGGCAATAAGGCCGACTTCGTCGCTGGCATGAAATACCTCGTCAACCGCGAGCAGATCGTCAAATCGGCATTGCGCGGCCTCGGCGAAATCGGCAACGACCAGCCTGTCTCGCCGGCGAACATCTTCCACAATGCCGACCTCAAGCCGAAGGCCTTCGACCCGGACAAGGCCAAGTTCCACTTCCAGAAGTCGGGCCTGCTCGGTCAGTCCATCCCCGTGGTCGCGTCCGATGCCGCGACGTCGTCGATCGACATGGCGGTGATCATCCAGGCCGCCGGTGCCGATATCGGCATGAAGCTCGATGTCCAGCGCGTGCCGTCCGACGGCTACTGGGACAATTACTGGCTCAAGGCGCCGATCCATTTCGGCAACATCAATCCGCGCCCGACGCCCGACATCCTGTTCTCGCTCCTCTACGCCTCCAACGCGCCCTGGAACGAAAGCCAGTACAAGTCCGAGAAGTTCGACAAGCTGCTCGTCGAGGCGCGCGGCTCGCTCGACCAGGCCAAGCGCAAGGAAATCTACGGCCAGATGCAGACCATGGTCTCCGAGGAGGCCGGCACCATCATCCCGGCCTACATTTCCAACGTGGATGCTCTCTCCAGCAAGGTGAAGGGTTTGGAGGCGAACCCGCTCGGTGGCATGATGGGCTACGCAATGGCGGAATATCTCTGGCTCGAAGCCTGAGAGGCGCCTGCCAGGGACCGGACCGCCGGTCCCTGGCACCGATTGCGCAACATGGCTTGGCCGAACGCAACCGCAGGAGCGCTTCCATGACGTCTGGGGTTCTAAACCTCGTGCTGAAGCGGCTGGCAATCGCGGTCGTTACACTTCTGATCGTCCTTTTCGCCGTGTTTTTCGCCACCAGCATGCTGCCTGGCGACACAGCGTCGATCCTGCTCGGCCAGGCGGCTACACCCGAAGCCGTCGCCGGCCTGCGCGAGGCCATGCATCTCAACGATCCGGCAATCCTGCGCTTCCTGCGCTGGCTTCTCGGCCTGCTCCACGGCGATCTCGGCACTTCCTATGCCAACGAGATGCCGGTCGCGGCGCTGATCGGCGGGCGCTTCGTCAACACCATGGAGCTCGCCGGCATCACCACGCTGCTCTCGGTGCCCCTGGCGCTGACGCTCGGCATCACCGCCGCCATGTTGCGCGGCTCCCTCTACGACCGCACCGTCACCATTCTTGCGATCGGCGTCATCTCCGTGCCCGAATTCATGGTCGCGACCCTCGCGGTCCTGCTTTTCGCCGTTTATCTCAAATGGCTGCCGGCACTGTCCTCGGTCAATGAGGCGCATACGCTGACCGACCTCGTGCGCATCTATGCCATGCCGGTGATCACGCTGACCTTCGTCATCTCGGCTCAGATGATCCGCATGACCCGCGCCGCGGTGATCGAAACGCTGTCCACGCCTTATGTCGAGATGGCGCTCCTCAAAGGCGCCTCACGCGGCCGCATGGTGCTCAAGCACGCACTTCCCAATGCGCTCGGGCCGATCGTCAACGCGGTTGCGCTGTCGCTGTCCTATCTGGTCGGCGGCGTCATCATCGTGGAGACGATCTTCAACTATCCCGGCATCGCCAAGCTGATGGTCGATGCGGTCGCGACCCGCGACCTGCCGCTGATCCAGAGCTGCGCGATGATCTTCTGCCTTGGCTACCTTCTGCTCATCACGATCGCCGACATCATCGCCATCATGTCCAACCCGAGGCTCAGATGACGATGGCCCGCGTGGCAGCTTCCCAACGGTCCTTGCTGGGCCACAGCTACAATCTCGTGGGTGTCGTCGCCTCGCTGGTCATCCTGGCGTGGACGCTGATCGCCATCTTCGCGCCCACCATCATTCCCCATTCGATCGGCGACATCGTCGACGACGATTATTTCGGCCCGATGCGTCAGGGCTTATGGCTCGGCTCGGACTATCTGGGGCGAGACATGCTCTCGCGGGTGCTGATGGGTGCGCGCTACACCGTCGGCATATCGCTCGCCTCCGTCTGTATCGCCTGCTTTTCCGGCGTGGTGCTGGGAATGATCGCGGCCGTCACCGGCGGCTGGCTCGACACCTGCCTCAGCCGCTTCCTCGACGCCATGAACTCCATTCCCAGCAAGCTGTTCGGCCTTGTGGTCGTTGCCGCGGTCGGCTCGTCGATCCCGGCGCTGATCCTGACGCTCGCCGTCATCTACATACCGGGCGCCTACCGCTTCGCGCGGGCGCTCGCCGTCAACATCAACACCATGGACTTCATGACCGTCGCTCGCGTCCGCGGCGAAAGCACCGCCTATCTCATCGGGTCAGAGATCCTGCCCAATATCATGCGCCCGGTGCTGGCCGACTTCGGCCTGCGCTTCGTCTTCATCGTGCTCTTGCTGTCCGGCCTGTCCTTCCTCGGGCTCGGCCTGCAGCCGCCGCTCGCCGACTGGGGCGCGCTGGTGCGCGAGAACATAGGCGGCCTGCCCTTCGCAGCTCCCGCTGTCATCGTTCCCTCGCTGGCGATCGCTAGCCTCACCATCAGCGTCAACCTGCTGATCGACAATCTGCCGCAGAAGATCAGGGACAGGGACGCATGACCAATCTCGTCGAGGTCAGGAACCTGAGGATCGAGGCGACGACCGACGCCGGACGCGTCGTCGAAATCATCAAGGGCGTCAGCCTCGACATCGCCGACGGCGAGATCGTCGCCCTGATCGGCGAGAGCGGCTCGGGCAAGACGACAATCGCGCTCTCCCTCATGGGCTATGCGCGGCCCGGCTGCCGGATCACCGGCGGCGAGATCAATGTGAACGGCAAGAACATGGCCGCGCTTGCCGAAAAGCAGCGCGCCAAATTGCGCGGCACCGACATCGCCTATGTTCCGCAAAGTGCCGCCGCCTCCTTCAACCCTTCGTCCACCATCATGGAGCAGGTGATCGAGGTTACGCGCATCCACGGGCTGATGCCGCCGGAGCAGGCACGAAAGCGCGCGGTCGAGCTGTTCCGGGCGTTGTCGCTGCCGGACCCGGAAGGGATCGGCGCCCGTTATCCGCACCAGGTTTCAGGCGGGCAGCTGCAGCGGCTGTCGGCTGCGATGGCGCTGATCGGCAATCCCAAGCTGATGATCTTCGACGAGCCGACGACGGCACTCGACGTGACGACGCAGATCGACGTGCTGAAGGCATTCAAGTCGGTCATGCGGGCCGGTGGGATAGCGGGTGTCTACGTTTCCCACGACCTTGCGGTCGTCGCCCAGATCGCCGATCGCATCGTTGTGCTGAAGGGCGGCGAAATGCAGGAGGCCGGCACCACGGCTCAGATCCTTTCGGCAGCACAGCACCCCTACACGCGCGAACTGCTGGCTGCCTTCGAACCGAAACCGAGGCAAGCAGATGCGGACGCGGATGCCGGCACGAAGCCGTTGCTGCGTATCGACAATGTGACCGCCGGCTATGGCTCGTTGCGGGCCGACGGACTGCCGCTTGTCCGCGCTGTCAATTCCGTCAGCCTGGTCGTCGAGAAGGGGCGCAATCTTGGCGTCATCGGCGAATCCGGCTGCGGAAAATCGACGCTGGCGCGCGTCATCGCCGGCATCCATCCGGCGGCGGCCGGCGACATCGTCTTCGACGGCAGGCAACTGGAGCGCGCCGCGGGCAAACGCAGCCAGGACCAACTGCGCGAGATGCAGATCGTGTTCCAGTATGCCGATACCGCGCTCAATCCGGCCAAGCCTGTGGAGGACATCATCTCCCGGCCACTGGCCTTCTATCACCAGCTCGACCGGCAGGCGCGCTCGAAGCGCGTCGACGAACTGCTCGACATGGTTCGCCTGCCCCGGACGTTGCGCTACCGTCGCCCGTCGGAGCTCTCGGGAGGCCAGAAGCAGCGGGTGAACTTCGCGCGCGCTCTGGCGGCCGGGCCCAAGCTCATCATCTGCGACGAAATCACCTCGGCGCTCGACACGGTGGTGGCGGCCGCCGTGATCGAACTGCTCAAGGAGCTGCAGCGCGAGTTGGGTCTTTCCTACATTTTCATCAGCCACGACCTCTCCGTCGTCGAAGCGATCTGCGACGAAATCATGGTCATGTACAATGGCGAGCGGGTGGAGCAGATCACGCCCGACAGACTGAAGGCGCCCATCCACCCCTATTCGAAGCTTCTATTCTCCTCCGTGCCGAAGCTCGATCCGACATGGCTCGATGGCCTCGTCCGCGACCCCGAGCTGGTCAGCCAGTACGGTCACCGCTGATGCATTTCGCCCAGAAGTGTGCAGCGGTTCTGGGGCAAGGACAGGCATCAAAGCAAAAACTATAGGCGGCAGTGCCTCACCTCGGAAACAGGCTGGGCAGCGGCATGTGCGCCTTGACGATCGGGGACTTCAGCACCACGAAGCTGAAATACTTGTCGATGCCGATATCCATGTCGGTCAGCCGCTCCATGATGGTCTGGTACTCGGCGATGCCGGCGGTCACGAATTTCATCAAATAGTCGTAGCCGCCCGACACGAGGTGGCATTCGATGACCTGGTCAATCTTCTCCACAACGGCGAGAAAGCGGGCGAAGTCGACCTGGCGATGGTTCTTCAAGGTGATTTCGGTGAACACGGTCAGCGTCTGGCCGAGCTTGCCGATATTGACCTGCGCGGAATAGCCTTCGATGTAGCCTTCCGACTGCAATTTCTTCACCCGCATCAAGCACGGGCTCGGCGACAGATGCACCAGATCAGCCAGTTCCACATTGGTGATGCGGCCGTTCTTCTGCAATTCGTGTAGAATCTTGATGTCGATCCGATCCAGTTTCATGGCCGTCTCCGCAGAACGCATGCCGCAGCACAAAATGCTGCCTTGCTCGTAGGCATTGACACTACCACAGCCCGTTGGCCTGTCCATCCAAGTGGACAGCGCTTTGAAACGCAGTGGCTCCCGATTTCGACCGGGCTGCCGGAATAAAATTCTGCTTCAACTTCAACTGCGGCAGCGGCTGCCTGCACAACACGGTAGATTGGCGCGTCAAGACAGAGAGACCATGCGCGCACCACTGCAGCAAATCGAGACATCTGGCGAACCGCCGCGGACCGCGGACGCGGTGGTGATCGGCGGCGGCATCGTCGGCATCTTCGCGGCCTATTATCTGGCACGGCGCGGCCTGAAGGTGGCGCTTGTCGAAAAGGGCCGCATTGGCGCCGAGCAGTCCTCGAGGAACTGGGGATGGTGCCGCCAGCAGAACCGCGACGCCCGCGAACTGCCGATGGCGACCCGAAGCCTTGAGTTGTGGGACAGCTTCGCGACGGAAAGCGGCCAAGACACTGGCTTCCGCCGCTGCGGCCTGCTCTATCTCAGCAATGACGAGGCGGAACAGGCCGGCTGGGTGCGTTGGCGTGACTTCGCCAGGACGGCCGGCGTCACCACGCACATGCTCGACAGCGCCGAGGCCAGCGAGCGGGGTCGCGCCACTGGCCGGACCTGGAAGGGCGGTGTCTTCTCGCCGACCGACGGCACCGCCGATCCGTCGCGGGCCGCGCCCGCGGTCGCCCGGGCCATCCTCGAGCTCGGAAGCTCCGTGCACCAGAATTGTGCCGCGCGTGGCATCGAGACCGAGGGCGGACGCCTGAGCGGCGTGATCACCGAAAGCGGGACGATTCGGACCAGGGTGGCGGTGCTGGCCGGCGGCGCCTGGGCATCCTCCTTTTGCCGGCAGTTCGGTTTCCGCTTTCCGCAGGCGTCGATCCGCTCCTCCATTCTGTCGGTCTCGCCCGGCGCCGAGGGCCTGCCGGATGCGCTGCACACGGCAAGGATTTCGGCGACACGACGCGGCGACGGCGGCTACACGCTTGCCATAAGTGGACGCGGCCGCGTGGACGTGACGCCGCAGCAATTGCGCTTCTCCTCGCAGTTCCTGCCCATGTTCCTGAAGCGGTGGCGAAGCCTCGCGCCCGGCGGCCTGCAGGGTGTGCGCTCGGGCCACGAAACGCTCCGCCGCTGGCGGCTCGACCAGCCGACGCCGATGGAGCGGATGCGCATCCTCGATCCGACTCCGGACCAGGTGACCATCCGCCTGACCCATGCCCGGGCACTCGAACTTCTGCCCGAACTTCGAAAGACCAGGATCAGCGCGGCCTGGGCCGGCTACATAGACAGCACGCCGGATGGCGTGCCTGCCATCGGCGAGATCCATAGTGTTCCGGGTTTCTTCCTGGCTGCCGGGTTCTCGGGACACGGCTTCGGCATCGGGCCCGGCGCCGGGCACCTCGTCGCCGATCTGATGACAGGGTCGCAACCGATCGTCGATCCGCAATCCTATGATCCCAGGCGCTTCGACACTTCGGTCTGGGGAAAGGTTGCCGACTTCTAACCCAAAGTTCCGGCACTCCGGATCGCTGTGAAACCGCATCAGCCGTCCCGCAGCAAAGCGCCGACAGGCGCCGGGCGGACAGGCGCTTGCCCGCGCAACCGGCCGACAGCACCAGGCGTGCAGCCGGTCTGCGCCGCGATGAGTTCGACGGCGACCAACTGACAATAGCGTCCCTGGCATCGCCCCATGCCGACGCGCGACAGCGATTTCACCCTGTTCGCTTCGCCGCTGCCGAAATCCACACTTTCGCGTACATCTCCGGCGGTCACGTTCTCGCAACGGCAGACGATCGCATCGTCGGGGAGCGCCCGTGTCATCGCTGCCGGCCAGGGAAAGGCGCAAGCCAGGCCACGGGCAAAGCGCTCGAACCGCGCAAGCTCGCGCAGATCGGCCGCGGTGGAAGGCGCTGGAAATCCAAGATCGGCAAGGCACGCCGCTGCCGCCAGACGCCCCGCGATCTCCGCAGCGTCTGCTCCCAGAAGACGAGCTCCATCGCCCGCGAGATAGGTCCCGTTGCCAGCGCGCCCCATCTGGTCGGTCTTCGGCAGCCATTGCCGCCACTGCTCGTCATAGGTGAAGGCGCATCCCGCCAGGTCGGACAGATGCGTCTCCGCCCGCAGGTGCCAGCCCATGCCTATCATGTCGCAAGGAGTGCAGTGCTCCCAGCCGCTGGCGTCGCGCCAGCGCATCGCCGTGACACCTTTTTCGTCAGCCTCGATCCGCTCGAGCGTCACGCCCGCATGGTAGCGGCCGCCGAGCCTTGCTCGCAGGGCCAGACCGCGCAGCGCCACCAGCGGTCGGGCGGCAAGTTGCCAGAGCCCTCGCATCTGCTGATGCCAGGGAGAAGTGTCCAGCACCGCCGCCACATCGGCTCCAGCCTTGACGAGCTGGGCGCCGACCAGCGTCAGCAAAGGCCCCGATCCGATCAGGACGATGCGCCGCCCAAGCGCCACGCCCTGCGCCTTGAGCGCGATCTGGGCCGCGCCGAGGCTGTAGACGCCGGCGTTCTGCCAGCCCGGGACCGGAGCGACACGGTCGGACGCGCCGGTGGCAAGGATCAGGCGGTCATAGCTGACTAGCTGCACGCCGCCCTCCCCCAGCACATGCAGCCTACCCTTCTGCACGGCGATGACCGAGCTTCCCGCGCAATGGGTAAGGCGCCTCTCTTCGGCCAGCCGGTCGAAGAGCTGATGCAGCGCGCTGGCCTTCGCCGCCTCCGATCCGTAGAGTTGTTTCGCGGTGCGGCCGAATCCGGCAGGCGGACGGCGATAGATCTGCCCGCCCGCGCGCTGCCCCTCGTCGATCACCACCGGATGGAGCCCGGCCTCGACCAGCATGGCTGCGGCCCTTGTGCCGGCAGGGCCAGCGCCGACTATCACGATCCGAGGCGGCGTCGTCTCGCTCATGGCCAGCTCTCCGGCGGCGTCGTGCGTAACCGCAGGCCTTCCACGATAAGGGCCGAGCACGCCCGCAGGCGTGGTCCCTCGTCCTGCCACACCCAGCAATCCTGGCAGGCTCCCATCAGGCAGAACCCGGCGCGCCACTCGGGCCCGAACTCGGATTTTCGCAATACGTGGCCTGAAGCCAGCATGGCGGTCAGCACGGTGTCGCCCGCCAATGCACTGCACATCTGCCCGTCGAGATAGAAATGCACCTGTGCCCGGTCGAACTCGGCCAGCCTGACGATACGGTCGGCGATGATCATTCCGCGGCCTCTCGCACGGGGCGCGGACGCGGCAGTTCGGGGAAGCGTTCGCAGACAGCATCGAAGGCCGCCTGGACGCCCTCCGGTCCCCAGCGCCCCTTCATGCGGCGGAAAATCTCCGTCTTGGTGAAGAACCGCCAATGGATCGGCAAACCACTTAATATGGCAGTGAGCCGGTCATAGGCGTCCGGCGTCCACTGCGCTTCGTAGCCGTCGCGCTCCGGACCGAAATGGAAGTGGCCGGCGGCCGGCTCCTGCCGCGCACGCAGTTGCCCCGTTGCCTGCTCGTCGATCTCGCCGCCACGGATGACGACGCCATAGTCGTGCTCGGCAGCTGTCGTCGAGACGTAGCCGCGCCGCACATCCTGTGCGACCCGCCAGGGTTCGCGTTGATGTGGATCGCCGCGTCCGCCGCCTCCGGCGGAGCGGACCTCAAGCACATCGCCGGGCTGCAGCACAGTGGTATCAATGTTGCCCAGCCGCCGCTCGTGCTCGGTCCCTGGATTGACGATCATGTCCGACAGGCCGGCCGCCTTGCCGCCCAGCACGCCCCAGGGACGGAAGAAGCTGCGGTCGCGGTTGCGGGCCGTGATCCTGGAATCAGGAGCGAAGACGCGGAAGGCCATCTCTGTCGCCAGCCCGCCGCGCCAACGCCCCGCGCCGCCGCTGTCCCTGGCGAGCCCATATTTCAGGAATTCGACCGGGGTCTCCGTCTCGGTAATCTCGATCGGCGTGTTCTTGAGATAGGCGGCATCCGCGCCTGATCCATTGGTCCCATCGCGATGCGGCATCGCGCCGCCACCGCCCACCACGGGATTCACCGCCGTGATGACGGTCCGGCTGGTGCGCTCGTCAGTGGTCATGACGTTGACGATGCAGTTGTTGCCGGCCGGCGCCGCGGGCAGGCGCTCGGGCATCACCTGCGAGAAGGCACCGAAGATGACCGACCGCAGTCGGGCGCAAGTGAGCGAGCGCATGCCGACGGCGGCGGGATGGACCGGGTTCAGCACCGAACCTTGAGGCGTGATGCAGGTGAACGGCCGGGTCAGGCCGGTGTTGAGCAGGATCTTCGGGTTGAGCGTATAGAGCACGTAGTAGACGCCCACCAGCAGCATGGTGTGTCGCGGGTCACCGCCCGAAGGCACGTTGAGCGAGGAGCCGAGCTGCGGATCGGAGCCGGTGAAGTCGAGCACCGCCGCATCGCCCTTGATCGTCAGCCTCAGCTTCAGCCGGCACGGATTGGCCTCGGCGGAATCCTCGTCGGCATAATCGCAGAATTCCCATGTGCCGTCGGGCATGGAACGCAGCACGTCGCGCGCCTGCGCTTCCGCCTGGTCGAGAAGCGCGGAAACGCCTTCGATGAAACCGGCCTTGCCGAACTTTCGCACCATTGCCTGGATCTTGCGCTCGCCGGTGTTGAGCGCACCGACCAGCGCCTTGATGTCGCCGATGTTGAGGTCGGGCTTGCGAACATTGGTGCTCATGATCCGCAGGATCGACTCGTCAAAGATGCCCTCATTCACCAGCTTCATGGGCGGAAAGCGGATGCCTTCCTGATGGATTTCAGTCAGTGCCCGGCTGAGCGAAGCCGGCACCGCACCACCCATGTCGGTGTTGTGGATATGGCCACCGGTCCAGGCGACGATGTCGCCGTCGACGAAGACCGGCTTCCACAGATGCGTGTCTGGCGCGTGCGTGGCGACGTGGCCGGAATAGGGATCGTTGGTGAAGGCGACATCTCCCGGCCGGTAGTCGTCGACCATCGCGATCGCGCGGTGATACGAAAGCCCCGGGTACCAGGTGGCACCGAGTTCCATCGGCACGGCGAAGGTCGCGCCTGAACGGTCCATCAGCATCACCGTGAAATCCTGCGTCTCCTTGACGAAAGCGGAGTGCGCGGTGCGATGCAGCGTGTGCGCCATGTTCTCGGCGGCCGCGCGGGCATGGTTCGCCAGAACCTGTAGGTTTGTCCGGTCAAACATGGCGTTACTCCGCGAAGGTCAGCAGAAGGTTGAGATGGCGGTCGACCCTTGCCTGCGCTCCGGCAGGAATGGCGAAGGTGGTGTCTTCCTGAACGACCACGGCAGGCCCGTGGAACGTGCTGCCCGGCACAAGGGTTTGCCGGTTGTGGAGGTCGACGGTCTCGACGCTCGCGCCCGTGTAGACGGGAAGACGGCGCGCCGGGATTGCCGGAGCGTTGATCTCGTCGGTCTCCGGGAGGGAGAGCTTCGGCCCCGCGCCCACTGCGGACAGCCGGACGTTCACGAGCTCGATCTCGCCATCAACGTCGTGGAAGTCGTAGAGCTGCTGATGGGTGAGATGGAAGGCCTGCGCGATGGCGACCGCATCACCATCTGCCAACCATTGCGGCGACAGGACAACCTCGATCTCATAGCTCTGCCCGACATAGCGCATGTCGCAGGAGAAAGTGAGGTCCGCGGCCGCGTCGTGCCCCTGCGCCGCAAGCCAGTCGCGTCCCTCTTGCGCCAGCGCCTCGAAGGCCTCGCGAATTCCGGCGAGCGACACGCCCGAGAGCGGGGTGAAGATGGTGCGAATGAAATCCCCGCGCAAATCCGCCACCAGTCCGCCGAGCGCCGACACCACGCCGGGGCGGCGCGGCGCCATCACGCGCTTCATACCGAGTTCGCGGGCAAGAAAAGCGCCGAGCATCGGCCCGCCGCCGCCGAAAGGCATCAGCGTGAAGTCGCGCAAGTCGACGCCGGCGCGCGAGGCGAGCTTCTCGACCTCGACGAACATCTCCGACACCGCGATATCGAGGATCGCCTGCGCGGTCTGCTCGATGGGGCGGCCGAGCCGGGTGGCAAGCTCGCCGACCGCGCGATGCGCCAGGCTGGTATCGATTCTGAGCTGGCCATAGGCCATCTCGCTGTGACCGAGCCATCCGCACACCACCATGGCGTCCGTCACCGTCGGCCTCTCGCCGCCACGGGCGTAGCAGGCCGGTCCCGGCGTCGAACCGGCCGATTCCGGTCCAACCCGTAGCACCCCCTGCGCATCGACACTGGCGATCGAGCCGCCGCCGACACCGATCGAGCTGACCGACACGGAGGGGATATGGAGAGGAAATTCGCCGATCAGCTCGCCGGTGCCGAACTGCGCCTCGCCGCCGATAATGAGCGCGAAGTCGGCCGAGGTGCCGCCGATGTCGAGTGTAAGAATCTTGTCTTCGCCTGCCTGACGCGCCAGCCACGCGGCGCCGATGACACCGGAGGCCGTTCCCGACAAAAGCATATTCACGCAGGCGCGCTTGCCCTCGGCAGCGTTCATCAATCCGCCGTTTGACTTCGTCAGCATCGGACGGGCCGGCACGCCGCGACTTTTCAACCGCTGTTCCAGCGCCGTCAGATAGCCGGAGACGCGCGGATGGACATAGCCGTTGAGGATGGCGGTCGAGCTGCGCTCGTATTCGCGGATGACCGGCCAGACCTCGGCCGAGGAGAAGACGAAGAGGTCGGGCTCAAGACGCGCTATCGTCGCCTTCACTGAAACTTCGTGGGCGGCATTGCGCCAGGAATGGAGGAAGGACACGACAATGCCTTGCGCCCCGTTTGCTTTTGCCACTGCCACCGCCCTTTCCACCGCCGCCATGTCCGGCGCCCGGGATTCGCTCCCATCGGCACGCATGCGGGCCGGGATGCCGAAAACCATGTCGCGCGAGATCAGCGGATCCGGCCGCGCGCAGAACAGCGAATACATGTCCGGCATACGCAGCCGCGCCAGTTCGATGACGTCCTCGAAGCCGGCATTGGTGAACAGCGCGAGCGGCGCGCCCTTGCGCTGGATGATCGTGTTGATGCCAACCGTCGTACCGTGCACGAAGCGCGTCATACGGGCAGGATCAAAGCCTTCGCGTTCGGCCAGAAGCGTGAGGCCCGTCATCAGCTCGGCGCCCGGATCCTCCGGCGTCGTCAGCACTTTCAGCGAGGCGACGCGACCGGAGCGGGCTTCCAGCGCGCAGAAATCAATGAATGTGCCGCCGATATCGACGCCGACCTTCCAGTCGGTTTCGTTCCGCGCCTCGTTGGCCGTGATGACACCATCCATGATGCGTCCCTTCCTGTCAGCCAACCAAAGCTGACACGACAGGATTGCCAGGGTCCAAGACGTATGACGAGGAACGATATAAGTCTTGCTTATGCCCTGGCACCGCCCAGCACGACGGAGCAGGCGGTGCGGATCTGGTCGCGCATCATCTCATCGGCCCGCGAGAGAGCCCGTGTGCGCGACGTGAGCAGCGCGATCGGAAATTCCGGCCCATTCGCGAGCGGCCTGACGGCAAGCCCGGCAAACTGGTGCCAGGGCAGCAGCGCGTCGACCAGGGCGACACCCAGGCCGGCCTGAACGAAGCCGACCGCCGAGATGGAGACGTCGATCTCGAGCGACGGCGAAAGCGCCACACCTTGCGCGCGGGCCGCGTGGGCCAACTCGTCGGCGGGGCGGGTGTTTCCGCGATAGGATATCAACTCTTCCCCGGCGAGATCGGCGAGGCTCAACTCGGTTTTCCCGGCCAATTCATGCCCGGCGGGCAGCAGGCAGGCGAAGCCGACGCTGCCGATCACCTCCGCATCGATATCGGGAGGCAGCCGGTCGTCCAAGGCCACGCCGAGGCTGGCATCGCCGGCACGCAACATGTCGACGATTGCGGCGATCGGCGCGCTGTGGGAACGCAGCAAAATATCGGGATGCTGCGCCCGGAAGCTGGTGAATGCGCGCGGCAAGATAGCCATGGCCGGCGGCGGCGAGGCCGCGACCCGCACCAGCCCCGTCCGGCCCAAACGCAGGTCGGTGGTCTTGCGGCGCAAGCCCTCCAGCCCCGCCGACAGCCTCTCGGCATCGGCGAAGATCTCGAGTGCCTCCGGGGTCGGCCGCAGCCGGCCCTTCACCCGCTCGAACAGCGTGAAGCCGAGTTCGTCCTCGGTGTGGAGCAGGATCTGGCTGAGCGCGGGCTGGGAGATGTTCAGCATCCGCGCCGCGGCGGTCACGGTGCCCGCGCGCATGACGGCGATGAACACTTCGAGCTGACGGGCACGCATTGCCACTCCATAGGCTAAGCTTATGGCTGTTGTCCAAACGCATCTTTGACGCAATCAAGCGGTGCCGACAAGATCGGCGCCTTCAGGGATTGTCCGCTCCGCGCTGGATGAGGATGACATTTGGTCGAATAGCCATCATCCAGCTCTTTGTTGGAGCATGATCTCTGGACAAACGGAAACCGTTTGTCCGAGAAAGCCGGTTCCCACTTTTCGGGATCATGCTCTAGGGAATAACCATGGATGTGATCGTGCTGGGCGGCGGACTGATGGGGACGGCTTCGGCCTATTTCCTCGCCCGGCGCGGCGCGCGCGTGACGCTGATCGAGCGCAATCGGGTCGGCACCGGAGCGACAGTCGCCTCCTTCGGCAATATCCGGCGCACGGGACGCCATCTGTCCCAGCTTCCACTCGCCCACCGCTCGCTCCGACTGTGGGGCGAAGCCGAAAAGATGCTTGGCCGCGACGTCGAGTTCCGCGCCACCGGTCATGTCCGGCTGATCTTCGATGAAGGAAGCCTTGCCGACATGCGGGCCTATGCCCAAGCCGCGCAGCCCTGGGGCCTCGACCTGGAAGAACTCGGCCCACGCGAGATTAGCGCCCGCTTTCCCGGCCTCGGCGCCGACGCGATCGCCGCGTCATTCTCTGCGCATGACGGCAGCGGCAATCCACGGCTGATAGCGCCGGCCTTTGCCGCAGCGGCCCGCAAACTGGGGGCGCAAATCATCGAGGGAGCCGAGGTCGGGAAGACCACCTATACGGGCTCCGGTTTCCTTGTCACCAGTTCGAAGGGCACATTCGCCTCCGAGTGCCTGCTCAACACCGCCGGAGCCTGGGGCGCGCGCATCGCCGCTGGGTTCGGCGAAGAAGTCCCGCTTGACGCCCGCGGTCCGCAAATGGGCGTGACCGAACCGCTGCCGCATCGGATCCTGCCGGTGGTCGGCATCTGGACGCGCGACAAAGACCATGGCGCCTATCTACGCCAGGTCGAACGGGGCAACATCGTCTTCGGCGGAGCGGCCGAACGGGTGGCGGTAGACCTCGATCCGGGTCATGCCAGCGCCGACCCCATGCGCCTGCCGACGCAGTTGCGGGCAGTGGCGCGGCTGCTGCCGGCGATCGCAAAGGTCGCGGTCATCCGCACCTGGTCCGGCTGCGAAGGCTATGTCAGGGACATGCAGCCGGTGATGGGACGCTCGGCGACGACGCCAGGGCTATTCCACGCCTTTGGCTTCAGTGGGCACGGCTTCCAGCTCGGCCCCGGCGTTGGCGACGCCATGGCCGAACTCATTGTGACCGACCGCTGCGAAACGCCGCTCGATGATCTCAGGATCGATCGCTTCAACCACCGCCTGAATTGACGAGAGCGTCTTTGCCCGATCTACGTCACGTTCCGGTGTCGTTCCTTTCCGACCCACCGATTTGCACGCCTTAGTACGTCAAAACCCTCCGCGAGACAGTCCGGCATTTACTTCAGACGCTGCAACCTGTCAGCTCAGTCGGACGGCTGGAAAGGAAACGCAGAACCGTCGGGGGCACTTGATGCGTAATGAAGAACGGAGAGCGGGAAGAGTCGCCATTTTTTATTGTCACGGTATCGCGGCACACAGTCAGCTCTATTGGACGGTTCAGTCCGCAGCCTTATCACTAAACGGCCGAGATGGGGCCGGGTATCCGACTGGCAGCTTCAGGGGGAAGACCATGCGAGAAAGCGGACATTATCACCGACGCCACGGAGGTGAGTTTAGGGCCCCCCTGGGCGCTTGCAGGAATCCATTCGACCGCCCATGGCGGGCATGAAGCAGTGCAACCACGTCAGCAGGCGGCGATGACCAACGCGAGAGAATAGCCTGCAATCTCCCCGTTGCCAGATCATCAGCCACATCCCACTCGCTTCGTACCATGATCCCAAGCCCGGCAACCGCTTCACACTTTCCTGTAATTGCTCTGGTGCTCGGTTCCCGGAGCCTTTTGCCGACGAGACCTGACCGCCTCCAGAAGTTCGCGCTCGCTGGTGTGAGCATTTCGAAAAATGGCCACAACCATCACCGCCAAGATTTCTGCGTCCGGGTCCAAAGGGTCGAGATTCTCATCCGCGCAGACCTGATCGAACACGCGCTCGCAATTAGCCAGGTCGAGGGGGCTCAGGCAGGTGTGATTGAAACGCCGACGCAGCATCTGTGCGAACCTTTCAGGGCCTGCCCCCGTGCTTGGCGGCGGGCTTTTACTGATAAACCGCTGACGTGATGGAATCCTTACGTGATAATATCGCCCACAGTGTATTGGAATAAGTTTATCTGCCGCCTGATGATTCCTCTGTTAAGAGTCCCAAAATCAGCGCACACTCACGAGCTTTATACTGACCAGCAATCATAAGCTGGTAGTAATCTTGCCGCTTGTGTTCCGGGACATGAAATCCTCGCCGAAAATCCGCCGCCTCTTTCGCGGTTCGAGTGCAGCCGAGTTTACTGGCGGTGACTTTCAAACTCGCCAGTGAGCATCCGATCTTTTCCGCAATAACTTTCAACGGCTCGTTGTTGCCATATCCATCAAGAATTATCTTGCGGCGAGCCTCACTGTTGAGCTTTGCGTTCATCTCGGTAGCCTCCTCGACTAATATTTCACCATGCCAGAATCTATACGCATCGAGTCGAAGAGTGTCGTTATCTTCGCATCCAGAAACTTATCTCGGAATGCATTTCTTGCTGCGATCCAGCGTGATCGCCGTTTTTTGTCGACTTGGGTTCCGCAGTCTTGCCAGATGCCTGACGTACACCACATGATTGTGGGGGGCATGGGCATACCCGATTCGGATATGGCACCACGCGATGGACACTAAAAGGCAAGACGAGGCCCCTGCGCGGCAGCTGCGGGACCTTGATCGGCGTCGTTGGCCGCGCGAAGGTCCACCTCACAATGAGGCTGCTCCGCCGCTCGGGCCGGCGCTCGAACCTTTGTCCTTTTCAACGCTCGAACTGGCGCCAGAGGATCAATTCGCCGCATGGCAAGCGCATATGACACCGCTTGTCGAGGTCAGGTTGCCGGATGACAAATTGCCGGACGATGGCTTTCCCGCCGACCACACGGCTTGGAATCTCGGCGGCATGCTGATCGTTCAACAGCGCGCGCCGGCACATAGCTACATGCGTTCCGCCGCGAAGCTCCGATCCAGTTCGATCGATCACTGGTATATCGTCTTGCCACGTACTGGCCGGTCGTGGACGGAGGTGGATCGCCGCGTTGCGGAAAACCTGTCGGGCAAATTGGAGATCAGATCGCTTGGCTATCCGTTTCGCGGGAGGGTAACGGACTCGGAAAGTCTCTTTCTCTATCTGCCGCGTGATTTGTTCTCTGATGCGGCGTCAACCCTCGACGCAAAGAACAATTCAATTCTGTCCGGCAACTTTGCCGATCTCTTGGTCGACTACGTCAATAGCGTCGAAGCAAGACTGCGCAGTCTGACGGCTGAAGATCTGCCCCGCATCGTACACGCAGCGCGCAGCATGATCATTGCCTGCCTCGCGCCTCCGACGGAACATGCTGCGGCCGCTGAACAATTGGCGAGTGTCGCGCTGATGGAGCGAGCGCGTCGATACGTCCAAAACAATCTGGATGCGGCTCATCTGACGCCGGATTCAATGTGCCGGGCTCTCGGCGTATCACGCTCCCGTCTCTATCAATTGTTCGAACCGAGCGGTGGTGTTCTTCATTACATACAAAGCCGCCGCCTTCTGGCAGCCCATGTTGCGCTTAGCGATCCGGCGGACAGCCGGCGGATTGTTGATATTGCCGAGGCCTTCGGGTTCAGTTCAGCGGCTAATTTCAGCCGAGCATTCAGCAAGGAATTCGGTTACAGCCCCCGCGAAGGCCGCAGTACTGTGGTGTTGCCGCGCCCCGCCCACTCTGTTTCGCTTGCTGAACACGAGAAGGCCTCTTCCTTCGAAGGCTGGCTCAAAGCGCTCGGACACTGAGTACAGGATCGGCGATGGTTGAGGTGGGGCGGGCTCAAGACAGGGG
>NZ_NSFU01000031.1:0-55998 GCF_002294875.1 Mesorhizobium sp. WSM4312
TTGCCCTGCTGGGCGCCATCGGCGCCAAGGCGGGCGGCGCCAACATCCTTCGCGCAACGTTGCGCGTGACCTTCTGGGGCGCCTTCGCCATGGCGCTCACCGCCGGTATCGGCGCGCTGGTCGGCACCGCGGTGTAAGCGGCCGGCCACCTGCCCGGCCGCTTATGCCATCACCCGCCGACCGCGACCTGGATCCAGGACAAGGCCACCGCTTGCGATTGCCGCGCCTCCCATGCCATCTGTCCGATACAACGGACCGACCCGAAGCAGAATGGCAGCACGACCGACATCGCCCACAGCCAGGCCATCAGGCGTCAGCCTCAACCGCGCGCTGTCGAAACTCGGCCTGTGCTCGCGCACGCAGGCGCAGGTGCTGATCGCGGAAGGGCGCGTGCGCGTCGGCGGCAAGGTGGTCCGCGACGCCGCGCTGCGCGTCGACCTGAACCGCGACCGCATCGTCGTCGATGGCGCGCCCGTCATTGCCGAGCGCAAGGTCTATGTCATGCTCAACAAGCCACGCGGGCTGGTCACCACCCGCGACGACCCGCAGCAGCGCGACACCGTCTATGCCTGCCTCGAAGGGCTCGATTTGCCCTTCGTCTCGCCGGTCGGCCGCCTCGACAAGGCCAGCGAAGGCCTATTGCTGATGACCAACGACACGCATTTCGCCAACCGGTTGATGGACCCGGCCTCGCATCTGCCCAAGACCTATCACGTCCAGGTCAGCACGGTGCCTGACGAAGCGATGCTGAAGGCGCTGCGCGCGGGCGTCACCGTCGATGGCGAGACCCTGACCGCCAATTCGATCGCGCTTTTGCGCAGCGGCGGCCGCACCGCCTGGCTGGAGATCGTGCTCGACGAGGGCCGCAACCGCCACATCCGCCGCCTGCTCGCCGCGCACGGCATCGAGGTCAAGCGCCTCATCCGCATCGCCATCGGGCGCTTGCCCCTGGGCGACCTCGCCAAGGGCGCGGCGCGGCATTTGACGCCGGACGAGTTGGCGTTGCTGGAAGGCTGAGTGCGTCCCGCCCGCCAGACCGCAAGCGGCCAGGTTCATTTTTTCGTCGGGAGTTTGCGCCAGAGCGAGGAGATGGACCGGCGGCCCATCACGCCTTGTTGGTGATCCACATGCTTGGCGCGCCGACCACGCCGGCGCTTGCCATCGCCTCTTTCAATTTTGGGTTCTTGATGAAGGCCTGTGCCTCGGCGACACTGGCGAAATCATGGGTCACGGTGACGTCGTTGGGGTTGTCCGCCGCCTGATAGACGGCCTCTACGGTCGGTAGTCACTATTTGCACGGTATATTAGTAAATGTTAAATTAAAGACTGGAACCGCGATTGGTATGCGGCTCGCGACCATTCCGGCGATCGCTCGGCGTGGAGAAACTGGTAACCAGAAACCGGAACACGGGAGGATGAAATGACTTTCAAGCATTGTCTGCTGGCCGTCGTTTTCACGTCACTCTGCATGGGATCTGCTCAGGCCCAGCCTGCGAAAGAAGCCATCGAAGCCGCTAATGCCGAGTTCGTGAAGGCGTACAACAGCAAGGATGCGGCCGCGGTTGCCTCGAAATACACGGATGATGCGGCCGCATTCCCGCCGGATATGGCGCGGGTCGACGGCCGCCAGAATATCCAGAAGCTATGGCAGGGCGCGATGGATATGGGCATATCGGAGCTCACGCTCACGACGCTTGATGTCCAGGAAAGCGGAGATTTTGCGTTCGAGTCCGGGAGTTTCTCCCTCAAGGCGCCGGGCAAGGATTCGAAGCTGGTGGATGCCGCCGGGAAGTATGTCGTGGTCTGGAGGAAGGGTCAGGACGGAGGCTGGAAGCTCTACCGGGACATATGGAACTCCGACCCCGGGAAATGAGTCCGCATGCAGCCATCCCCGCCTGCGGATGGTGCTCGCAAGCGACTGATCTGGCTGTAGGCCTGAACGCGGGGAATAATGGCGATAAGGGTGATCGGAACGGGCTTTGGCCGGACAGGAACGGACTCGATGCGCGAGGCGCTGACGATCCTTGGCTTCGGCCCCTGTCACCACATGTCCGAAGTCATGGGCAATGAAGACCAGAAGCGGCTTTGGCGTGCGCTGGCGAAGGGCGCGGCGCCAGACTGGAACCAGCTGTTCGCGGGCTACGCGTCCTGCATCGACTGGCCCTCGGCGCACTATTGGCGTGATCTGATTGAGTTCTATCCGAATGCCCGGGTCATCCTGACATACCGATCTCCGGAAAGCTGGTGGGCAAGCTTCGAGAAAACGATCCTCGCGAGTATCAGCCAGAGCACGGATCAGGAATCGCTGGGTCTTGCCCTGATCTCCAGGCAAGTCTTCGACGGCCGGCCGCACGATCGCGCCAATGCCATAGCCGTCTACGAGGCCAACGTAAGGGCGGTCATTGCGACAGTGCCGCCTGGTCGGCTGCTGGTCCACAATCTCGGAGATGGGTGGAAGCCGCTCTGCCTGCATCTCGAAGTGCCGGTGCCGGACAAGCCCTATCCCAATCGCAACAGCACCAAGGACTTTCAGTCGGCTCTTGCACAGAACTAGTTGGCCGTCTGCAAGGAGCGCGTTAGCGGACGTTCCGTACGGCGACCACTGCACGTTTAATTAGCCACAATGTTCACGAATGAGAGCCGCCTGATCCGCGCCCGCGAAAGATTTTCGCCGCCCCACCGATGATTTCCACCCGCCCGCGCTGTCCTCATCCATGGGCGCCGGAATTGTCCGGGCCGGAACAGTGAGGTGATCCATGCGATCGTTGCAAGGTCAAAATGTCGTCGTGGTCGGAGGCAGCCGGGGTGTCGGCCGCTCGATCGTGGAAGCCGCGCTCGGCGAGGGCGCAGATGTGCTTGCCGTCGCCCGCGGCGCGGAAGCTTTGAAGGAGCTCTCCTGGGAAAAGCCCGGAGTCAGGACGCTGGCCGCCGACGCCACGCAGGACATGGCGCCCGATAGGGTGTTCGCCGCGCTGCAGCCGGATGTGCTGGTGATCTGCGCCGGCGCCTTCGCGCCGTCAGCCTCCATCCAGGACCAGAGCTGGGACGATTTCTCGGCGAATTGGGAGACGGACGTCAAGGCGTCGTTCCTGTTCTGCAGGGCAGCGCTGCAAAGCCGGTTGAAGCCGGGCAGCCGCGTGGTGCTGATCTCCAGCGGCGCGGCATTCAGCGGCGGACCGCCGAACTCCGGCGGCTATTCCGGCGCCAAGCAGATGCAGATGTTCCTCGCCGCCCACAGCCAGAAGGAGGCCGACCGGCTTGGCCTTGGCCTGCGCTTCATGGCACTGGCGCCGATGCGCATCATGGCCGGCACCGGCGTCGGCCAGCGCGGCATTGCGAGCATCTCCGCCTATCTCGGCATCAGCCCGGCGGATTTCCTGGCCAGCCTAAGCGATGTGCAGACGCCCGCCGATGTCGGGCGCGCCGTGGTGGCGCTCGCCGGCGGCAAAGTGCCAGGCATCGCCTTCACGGTCAGTGGCAGCGGCCTTGCCGCCGCGGCATGAGGCGCGCAGGATGCGAGACGAACTCCGCATGGCAGGCTCGACATGACAGACGCTCCCGGCCCGTTTGAGCCGCTGAGCCCGACAGGCGGGCCGATCCTCGATCGGCCTGCCTTCGAGCGCCTGACGATGGCCCACCGCCGGACGCTGAAGCTGCATTGCTACCGGATGATGGGCTCGCTGCACGAGGCCGACGATCTCGTCCAGGAGACGTTCCTCAAGGCCTGGCGCGGCCGCGCGCAATTCGACGGGCGCGGCTCGCCGCGCGGCTGGCTCTACACGATCGCCACCAACGCCTGCCTCAACGCCATCAAGGCGCGGTCGTCGGCCCACCGCGTCCTCGAAATGCCCGCGCGGCCGCCGAGCGAAGGGCGCGCAGCCGCCGGGCCGGCGGTCGAACTCTCCTGGCTGGAGCCCTACCCCGACGCCGAACTGCCGGACCTTGCCGATGGCGAGCCCGGCCCGGATGCGCGCTACGAGACAAATGAGGCCGTGCGGCTGGCCTTCGTCGCCGCCATCCAACTACTGCCGCCGAGGCAACGCGCCTCCCTGCTGCTGTGCGACGTGCTGGGCTGGTCGGCGCTGGAGACCGCGCAATTGCTGGGCGGTTCGACCGCCTCGGTCAACAGCGCCCTGCAGCGGGCGCGCGCGACGCTTGGCGAGCGCTATCCCGGGGGACGGCCCGAGCAGCGATCGCAGCCCAACCGAGAGGAAGGCGTGCTGCTCGAACGCTATATCAGCGCCTGGCAGGCCGCCAATCTTGACGGCTTCGTCGCGCTGCTGCGCGAGGACGCCACCTACCACATGCCGCCATGGCGCGACTGGTACCAGGGACATCAGGCGATCCACGGTTTCTTCAAAACCGTGTGGGGCAATTTCGCCGGCTACCGCGCCGTGGCGACACGGGCCAACGGCCAGCCGGCGGTCGCGATCTATGCCCGGCGCCATCAGGAGTCCGAATGGCGCGCGCAATCGCTGCATGTCATCGAGCCGGCCGATGGCGCTATCGCCTCGCTGACGATCTATGTCGCCCCGCTCGGCCCTGCCCTGTTCGCCGCCTTCGGCCTGCCGCCGGTCTGGTCCGGACCGGAAGCGTAGCCGTCGCCTCCACTCCTGACGGAAAGCTGGCAGGAGGCCTGGCCTATAGATCGGCCGGGAGCCCGGCCGTGGCTTCAGCGATCAAGGAGCCAACAATGAATTTCGTCTCTGTCCGCATCATCACCTCGGACGTTCAGCGCCTCGTGCGCTTCTACGGCGAGATCACCGGCATGCCGGTGACGGTCTACACGGAGGATTTCGCCGAACTCGCGACACCTTCCGGCACGGTGGCGATCGGCAGCACGCGCACCTTGATGCTGTTCGGCGGCGACATCGCCCGCCCCGCCGACAACCACACGGCCATCCTCGAATTCCGCGTCGGCGACGTCGATGCCGAATTCATCAGGCTGTCGGACTTCATCAGGGACACGACCGTGCAGAAGCCGACCACCATGCCCTGGGGTAACCGCTCGCTGCTGTTTCGCGACCCCGACGGCAATCTGGTGAATTTCTTCACGCCGGTGACGGCGGAAGCGATCCGGAAGTTCGATAAGTAGGAGGCGGACGCGCGGTTTGAGTTGGTTCAGCGCCTGGCATCGGGGATTGGCTGAAGCCACCCAACGCGTCGTCATGCTAGGGCGAAGCAGGAACGCAGCTCCGTCGCGGAGACCCTAGGATCCATGCCGGGACCTTCGACGTAGAGTGCAGCGGAGCAGTATTCTGCACCGTAGCGGCGCCTAGAAGTCGCGGCATGGATCCTCGGGTCTGCGCCGCGTCGCTTCGCTCCTTGCTTCGCCCGTGGATGACGAAGCGATGCGCGTTCCCGCGAGTGGGCCGCAGCGATGCCCGCTACTTCAGGTTCCATTTGCGCACGACCGGCTCGCCGAGATCATGCTCGTAGCCGAGCACGCTGATGCTTGCCGTATCGAGCACGAACAGCGCGCCGCCTTCCGGCGGCAGGCCGAGCCAGCGGGCGGCGAGCACGCGCAGGAAATGCGCGCTGGAAAAGATCAGGATCGAGCCGCCAGCTTCGCGAAGCCGTCTGATGATCCTGTCGGCACGGGCGCCGACATCGGCGGCCGTCTCGCCTTGCGGGCAACCGTCGCGAAACACGTTCCAGCCCGGCCGCTCGGCCAGGATGTCCTTGGTGGTGCGCCCCTCATAGGCGCCGTAGTCCCACTCCTGCAGATCATCGTTTCTGACGCTCTCACCGCCAAAGCCAGCCAGCACGCTGGTGTTGTAGGCGCGCTGCGAGGGGCTCGACCACACCGCCGAGAACGACAGGCCTGCGAGCCGCTGCGCCACGCCCCGCGCGGCGGCCTCGCCCGCCACCGTCAGCGGCATGTCGGTGCGGCCGGTATGCTGCCCCGAAAGGCTCCACGCCGTCTCGCCATGCCGGACCAGATGGATTTGCGGATACGCGCTGCTCATACGCTCGGCCCTTCGTTGATGTCGGGCCAAAGCTGTAGCGGTCGGCGCAAGGGAGCGAAAGACCCGGCGACCATCGCGCCAGGCGGTCGGGGCGCAACCGAGCCAAAGCCAACAGGGATACCGGAAGATCGCCGCGGCACGCCCCTCGTCTGGCCCTGATCCACATGACGCTGGCCCTGTGAGCAGCCCGGCGGCGCAACTATATCAGGAGGGGGCCACCAAGGCTCCCGCCCCAAGGGCGCCAACCCTTGCACAACAGGTCAGATCATCATGTACAAACATCTGCTCATCGCCACCGACGGGTCGGAACTGGCCGACAAGGGCGTTGCCCATGGCCTCACATTGGCAAAAGGCATCGGCGCCGCCGTCACCTTCGTCACCGTCTCGGAACCGTTCCCCATCTTGGCCTGGGGCGGCGCCATGGCCGGCTACGCGGCGGGCGACGAACTGGTCGTCTACCAGGAAGAGGCGCGTAAATATGGCAAGGAGGTTCTGGCCAAGTGCAAGGCCTCGGCCGAGGCAGCGGGCGTGTCCGCCAAGCTTGTGCATGTCGAGGACAAACGGCCCGCCGAGGCGATCCTGGAACTGTCGCAGGCGCAGGGCTGCGACCTGATCGTGATGGCCTCGCATGGCCGCCGCGGCCTGGGCAAGCTGCTTCTGGGCAGCCAGACTGCGGAAGTGCTGTCCTACACCGCGATTCCGGTTCTGGTCGTTCGGTAATAGATCGGCCGGCGCTCATGCCCTTGAGGTCAACGCGGCAGGATTTATATTGTACGGATTCAATCCGTACCGTATTATCATGAGCAAAGGGGATACCTATGCCGCGCAACGTCAGTGACAACGGTCGAATCGATTTTCGGATTGCGCCCGAAGCGAAAGCTGTGATCGCTCGTGCGGCGGCCTTGTCGAATGTCGGCCTGACCGAGTTCGTCACGCGTTCGGCACTGCGTGACGCCCAAGCCACGATCGAGCGCGCGGAACATCTTGCGCTATCAGAACGGGACAGTCTGCGTATCCTCGACCTGCTTGAGAACCCACCCTCCCCGACCAACCGTCTTATCCGCGCCGCCAAGGCCGGTCAGACCCTCGCGTGAACTCCACTACCTGGCAGGAAACGCCGATCGGGAAACAGCATGACCGTGCCGCCTTCGACTGCGGCGACACGGACCTCGACACCTATTTGCAGCGCTTCGCCCGTCAAAACCATGAAAGCGGTGGCGCGAAAACTTTCGTTGCCGTGACGGCGCAAGATCCTTCGCGCATCCTAGGGTTCTATTCTCTCAGCCCGGCTTCGATCGACTTTGTCCGGACGCCGGCCATCGCCAGACGCGGCCTTGGCCGCTATGAGGTGCCGGTCTACCGTCTAGGTCGGCTCGCAGTGGATCGTTCGATACAAGGCCGCGGCCTCGGCGGCGGTTTGCTGCTCGCTGCCGGAAAGCGCTGTATGGCAGTCGCGGAGGAAGTCGGCGGCGTTGCCTTGCTGATCGATGCCAAAGGGGATCAGGCGGCACGCTGGTATGAGGGTTACGGTGCGGTCCGTCTCGACGACGCGCCGTTGTCCCTGATCCTGCCTTTCGCCGTTATCGCCAAGGCGATAGCTGCGTTCTGAACGCCTGCGGCGGTGCTGGTGGTTCGCTAAGCCTGGCCCTTGGAGGCAGAATCCGGCATGCGTCAGCTATTCGTTTAGCCGTGCCGGAGGGAAACAACGAATGGCGCATGAGGATCACACCAGGGTAATCCCCGGGAGAACGCCGCAATCGGCGGCCATGCTGGCGGACGTCAAACGGGCGATGGCGATCACCGCCCGTCTCAACCAGTTGACGTTCAACGACGCGGACGAGGTCCGCGCCCTGTTCAGCGAACTCATCGGCAGGAAGGTCGACGACAGCTTCCTGCTGATCCCGCCCTTCTACGCGACCGGCGGGGCCGACACCCGCATTGGCCGCAATGTCTTTATCAATCAGAACTGCACGTTTTATGATCTTGGCGGGCTCGACATTGCCGACGATGTGCTGATCGGGCCGAATGTCAGCCTCATCACGTCAGGCCATCCGCTCGAATCGTCGCGGCGACGCGCCTTCACGACGGCAAGGCCGATCGTCATCGAGCGCAATGTCTGGATCGCCGCCGGCGCGACGGTCCTCGGCGGCGTGGCCATCGGCGAAAATTCCGTCGTCGCGGCGGCCTCGGTGGTGACCAGGGACGTTCCCGCGAACACGCTTGTCGGCGGCAACCCGGCGCGGGTTATCAGGTCGATTGCCGAGTGAGTCCACCTCACATCAGCGCCTCCAGCGCAAGATACACCCCCAGCGCCAGCAACCCGACAAAGAACACCTTTCGAAAAGTCTCGACGCTCATCCTCTGGCGCAGCGCCTGGCCGATGAACATGCCGCCCAGCGCCGGCAGCAGCGCCAGGATCGAGCCCGTCAGTTGCGCCGTCGGCGACGCGAAAGCGCCTGTCCTGAACAGGCCGAGGGCAAGCGCCGCCGTCGAGACGGTGAAGGACAGGCCGAGTGCCTGGATGAGATCTTCCTTCTCCAGCCGCATCGACTGCAGATAGGGCACCGCCGGAATGACGAAGACGCCGGTGGCGCCGGTGACCAGCCCGGTCGCCACGCCGACCAGCGGGGACATCAAGGCCTCGTGGCGCACCGGCGTGGTGAAGCCAAGCCTGAGGAGGCCGAGAATGGCGTAAAGCACCAACGCCGCGCCGAGCCCGGCCGAGGCCGCGCCCGCATGCGCGCCGGTGAGCACCCCTGCCCCGGCGACGGTGCCCAGCATGATGCCGGCCATCATCGTCCACAGCCGCCTGCACAGGCCGCCGAAGGCGGGGCCGGTGAACAGCTGCCAGAGATTGGTGACCAGCGACGGGATCAACAGCAAAGCGGCGGCCTCGGCCGGCGGCATCGTCACCGCCAGCAGGCCCATCGCCACGGTCGGCAGGCCCATGCCGACGACCCCCTTGACGAAACCGGCGGCGAGGAAAACGGCGCCGATCCAGGCGATGATGCCGGCGCTCAGCATGCCCACGGGATCAATCATGCAGCAGCATGTCAGCCGCATCGGCATCCGGTTTTGCCGGCACGGCATCATGGCTGGCGGGAACCGCCGTCGTGCATCCGCGCAGGCCGGGCTGCGCCTGCGCCATGGCAAGCGAGGCCACGGCGACCGCCAGCACGATCGCCATGCCTTCAAGAATTCCGAGCCGGCCTGTCGCTTTTTCGCCCATCGCAAACCTCCATCGCAAAAGATTTGACGGACATCCGGCCCGCGCACAATGTGGAAGTTGCGCTGCCAGCCTTCGTCCAGGCCGAAGGCTGGGGCCAACATCATGCACGTCGCAGGGAGCAAGAAATGCGCTTCGATCTCACCGATCTCCGGCTGTTCCTGCTGGTGGCCGAGCGCGGCAGCATCACCCATGGCGCCGAGCTTGCCGGGCTGGCGCTGGCCTCGGCAAGCGCCCGCATCAAGGGCATGGAGGAGCGGCTCGGCGCGCCGCTTCTGGAGCGCCGCCGCCGCGGCGTGGTGCCGACTGCCGCCGGCCAGGCGCTGCTGCACCATGCGCGGGCCGTGCAGAACCAGATCGAGGCGATGGCCGGCGACCTCGGCGCCTATGCCGGCGGCCTGCGCGCCCGCGTGCGGCTGATGGCCAACACCGCCGCCACGGCCGAACTTTTACGCGACACCTTGCCGGCCTTCCTGGCGGCCCATCCCGGCATCGACATCGATTTGGAGGAGCGCCCCAGCCACGAGATCGCCGAGGCGGTGGCGAGTGGTGCGGCCGATCTCGGCATCGCCGCGACCTGGGCCGGCCTTGCGCATCTCGAACAGAAACCGTTCTTCATCGACCGGCTGGTGGTGATCGCCGCGCGGAACTGGCCGGGGCTAGCCGGCCTGCACAGCGCCAGCCTCGCCGACATGCTGGGCGAATCCTTCGTTGGCCTCGGCCTCGGCCACGCCCTGCAGGAGCAGGTCACCCGCCAGGCCGCCCGGCTGGGCGGCCATCTGCATATCCGCATCCGCGTGCCCGGGCTCGACAATGTCTGCCGGCTGGTCGCGCAAGGTGCCGGCATCGCCATCGTGCCGGAAAGCACCGCCCGACATTCGGCTCGCACGCTGTGCAGCCTGCGGCTGACCGACGACTGGGCGACCCGCCAGCTCAATCTGTGCGCCCGCAGCTTCGACGAACTGACGCCGCAGGCAAAGCTTCTGGCCGCGGCGCTTGATCCCGCCTCCAGCATGGGGAGGAGATGATCATAGCCCATAAATGATACGGGCCTTGCTGTTATTAAAAATTTCCCCTAGGGTCTTTTCACATAAGAAAGAATAGATCATCTATTTATCTCATTTGTGAAAGACGGGCACTTTGCGGGAACATCTCGATCTGACCGATCGGCGGCTGGTCAAACAGCTGTCGCAGGACGCCCAGCCGGGCATCAACCGCCTTGCCGAGATCTTGGCGATTTCGGTGCCGACGGTGCGCTCGCGGCTGCGCAATTTGCTCGACCGCAATTTGCTCAAGATCGTCGGCCTGCTGAACCTCACCGAGCGGCCGGAACTGATCTCGGCTATTGTCGGCATCAATGCCCAGGGGCGCGGCCGGGCCCGCGAACTGGCGCAGCGCATTTCCGAACTGCCATTCGTCAACTCGGCTTCGGTGGTCACCGGACGCTTCGACATCATCGTCGACGTGACGGTGGCCGGTGACGTCGCCGATCTCTATCGCGTCACCAGCGAACTGATCCCGGGCGCCGGCGAGCCGGGCGAGGTCGTGCGCAGCGAAACCTTCGTCGTCATGGCGTCCTGCAACAAATGGGTCAGCCTGCCCGAAGGCTGCTGGTCGGACGACCGCAAGGAGCCGGCATGAGAATAGCGGTTCTCGGCGGCCTCGGCCTGCAAGGCCGCGCGGCCATCGCCGATCTCGTCGCCAGTGGTGTCGAGGAGGTGATCTGCGTCGATACCGCGCCGGATGGCGCGGCCCGGCTGGCTGATCTGACCGACCTTTCCCGCGTGCGTTTCGTCATGCCCAAGGGTGCGATCGGACCGGCGCTTGCCGGTGTGCTGGCGGACGCCGACGCCGTCATCGATTTGCTGCCGCAGCCGCTGATGCGCGAGGCGGTGCAAGCCGCCATCGCAACCCGCACGCCGCTGGTCACCACCAATTATGCCAAGACCATCGCCGACCTGGCGCCGGAAGCCGAACGGGCCGGTGTATCGATCATGACCGAATGCGGGCTCGATCCCGGCATCGACCTCGTGCTTTACGCCCGCGCCGCGAAACAGTTCGACGCGATCGCATCAATCGATTCCTATTGCGGCGGCATTCCCGAGCCGAAGGCGATGGCCAAGCCGCTTTGCTACAAGGTGAGCTGGAACTTCGACATGGTCCTGGTCAGCCAGAACCGCGACAGCGTGATGATCGAGGACGGCAAGCGCGTCGCCGTGCCCGCAGCCCGCCAGCACGACAGTCCTTTCATCCATGAGATCGAGGTCGCCGGCCTCGGCCGGCTGGAAGCCTTCCCCAATGGCGATGCGCTGCATTATGTCGAGATGCTTCCCGCGGCCAAAGGGCTGCGCCGCTCCGGCCGCTACACGTTGCGCTGGCCCGGATGGTCGGCCTTCTGGGCGCCGCTGAAGGAACTCGGTTTCCTCTCCGAGGACAAGGTGCCCGGCACCTCCATCAGCCCGCGCGAATTCCTCGGCCGGCTGCTCGGCCCGCAACTGCAATATGGCCCCGGCGAGAAGGACCTTTGCGTGATGCGCAATGTCTTTTCCGGCCTCCAAGGCGGCCGCGCCAAGACCGTGACATCCGACTTGATCATCGAGCGCGACCTGGCGTCGGGCCTGTTCGGCATGAGCCTCGGCGTCGGCTACCCCGCCAGCATCGTGGCGCAGATGCTGGCGCGGCGCGAGATCACCACGCCAGGCCTTTTGAACCCGCTGCTCGACGTGCCCGACGAAGCCTTCTTCGACGAACTGGCCAAACGCGGCATCAAGGTTGCCGAGACGGTGGCCTGGGACTGAGGATTTTCGAACGGCCCGCCGGCAAACGGCGTCGCCGCTCAAAAAAGAGCCCAAGGGAATCCGCGGGCAAACAACAACAGGGAGGAATGTCAGAATGAAGATTGCCAGACTTTTCATCGCCGGAAGACTTTTCATCGCCGGACTTGCGCTCGCGGGCCTGACCGCTGCCGCCAGCGCCGGAACGCTGGACGAGATCACCAAGCGCGGCGAATTGCGCGTCGCCGTGCAGACGCAAGGACCGCCCTTCTCGCTGGTCGGCGCCAATGGCGAACGCACCGGCAGTTCGGTCGAACTCGCCGAACTGATGGCCAAGGAAATGGGTGTGAAGATCACCTTCCTCGACTTCGACTGGGACGGCCTGATCCCGGCGCTCTTGTCCGGCAAGGCCGATCTCCTGGTCGCCGACATGACGCCGACGCTGGCGCGCGGCATGAAGGTCGCCTTCACCACGCCTTACATGTACACGGGCAGCACCGTCTTCACCAAGGCCGACAGCAAGTTCAAGACCACCGAGGACTGCAAAGCCAAGGGCACCAAGATCGCCGTGCTGCTCGGCGCCACCGGCGAGAAGGAAGCCAAGGCCGCCTTCCCCGATGCCGACATCAAGAGCTACAAGGGCGGCGGTCCGCTGCTGCTCGACGCGGTCAACAACGGCCAGGCCGATTGCGGCGTCAATGACGTCTCGGCGGTCAAGGGCCAGTCGACCGCCTACCCGGCCGGCACCTTCACCATCATGCCGGACCTCTTGTCGAAGGAGCCGCTTGCCTTCGCCACCCGCTATGACGAGCCGGACCTGCTGGTCTGGATGAACCTGTTCCTCAACCAGGTCACCATCGACGGCCGCCTGCAGAAGAACCTCGACTACTGGGTCAATTCCGACGCCTGGAAGAAAGACCACTAAATTGGGTGAGTAGGCAGTAGTGAGTAGTGAGTAGCCATTCGGCGCACTTCTCTACCGCCTACTGCCTACTGCCCTACTGCCCTACTGCCTACTGCCTACTGCCTACTCACTACTCACACCGCCGCGCGCTCATGCTCGAAAATTTCAGTTTCCGCACCATCGTCGAATACCTGCCGCTGTTCGGGCAGGGCCTGGTCACGACTGTCTGGCTATCGGCGATCTCCTTTGTCGGCGCGCTCCTCGTCGGCATCGTGCTGTGCGCCATGAATTTGCAGCGCGGCTGGCTGTTTCGCGCGCCGGCCAAGGCCTATATCGACGCGGTGCGCGCCACGCCCTTGCTGGCGCAGCTCTATTTCCTCTATTTCGGCCTGCCCCGGCTCGGCTTCGTGCTGCCGGAACTCGTCGTCGGCATCCTCGCTTTGTCATTGAACAGCGGCGCCTATATCGCTGAAATCATTCGCGCCGGCATCCTGTCGATCCCGCGCGGCCAGGTCGAGGCCAGCGTCGCCTCCGGCATGACCTACACGCAGCGCATGCGCCTGGTCGTCCTGCCGCAAGCCTTCAAGGTGACGATCCCGCCGCTGCTCGGCCAGGCGATCGTGCTGGTCAAGGATTCCGCGCTTCTGTCGCTGATCTCGGTCGCCGAGCTGACGCGCGCCGGGCAGTTGCTCGCCTCCGATCGTTTCATGCCGGCGGAAGGCTTTCTCACCATCGCCGCCTTCTATTTGCTGCTCTACTACGGCCTGAAGGCACTGGCCGGTCTCTCGGGCCGCTGGCTCGGCACGGCGGGGGCGCGGACATGATCTGGCAGCAATTCGTCAGCCTCGCCGGCTCTTATCCGCTGGCCCTGCGCGGCCTCGGCATGACCGTGGTGCTGTCGCTGATCAGCCTGGTGCTCGGCACCTTGCTCGGCTTCGGTCTCGGCATCTTGCGCACCGGCGGCAACCGGCTGCTCTCCAGCATCATCGGCGCCTGGGTCGACCTCATCCGCGGCACGCCGTTCCTGGTGCAGATCTTCCTGATCTTCTTCATCCTGCCGGAGTTCGGCATCGAGCTCGACGCCTTCACCGCCGGCGTCATCGCGCTGACCAATCTCGCCGCCTGCTTCATCTGCGAGATCGTCGCCGCAGGCATCCGCTCGGTTCCATCAGGCCAGGTCGAGGCGGCGCTGGCGTCCGGCCTGTCGCGCTGGCAGCGCATGCGCCAGGTGGTGCTGCCGCAGGCGATGCGCATCGTGCTGCCGCCGCTGGTCGGGCAATATGTGCTCTTGATCAAGGATTCTTCCGTTGTCTCGGCCATCGGCCTGACCGACCTCACCCGCGTCGGCTGGCTGGTGGTGCAGCGTGTGCCCAACGGCCTGCTGGTCTTCTTCCTGGTCGGCGTCGGCTATTTCATCGTCTGCTATCCGCTGATCATGCTGGCCCGCCGGCTAGAATGCCGCATGGGTGCGGCGCATGGCGAGGTGCAGCTGTGACATCGAACCCCAAAGGGCCAAGCAATATGACCGAAGCGGGCATGACCCAACCAGGCCTGACCAAGACCGGCATGATCGACTTTCGCGGCGTCAACAAATGGTTCGGCGCGCTCAACGTGCTCAGGGATATCACGCTCAGCGTCGAGCCGCGCGAAGTGGTCGTCGTCTGCGGCCCGAGCGGCTCGGGCAAGAGCACGCTGATCCGCTGTATCAACGGGCTGGAGACAATCAAGGACGGCCACCTCATCGTCGACGGCCAGCGTCTCGGCGACCCCGCGACCAACATGACGCAGTTGCGCACCGAGATCGGCTTCGTCTTCCAGTCCTTCAACCTCTACCCGCACAAGACCGCGCTCGAAAACGTCACGCTGGCCCCGATCCATGTCCGCAAGATCCCGCGCGCCGAGGCCGAACAGGCCGGGCGCGAACTGCTGGCCAAGGTCGGCTTGGCCGACAAGGTCAACGCCTATCCGGCACAGCTCTCCGGCGGCCAGCAGCAGCGCGTGGCGATTGCGCGTTGCCTCGGCATGCGGCCCAAGATCATGCTGTTCGACGAACCGACTTCCGCCCTCGACCCGGAAATGATTTCGGAAGTGCTCGACGTCATGGTGGCGGTCGCCGAGGAAGGCATGACCATGATGGTGGTGACGCACGAGATGGGCTTTGCCCGCAAGGTCGCCCAGCGCGTCGTGTTCATGGATGCTGGCGCCATCGTCGAAAGCGGCACGCCCGACGAGTTCTTCTCACACCCCAAGACCGACCGCAGCCGCGCCTTCCTGAGCAAGATTCTCAGGCATTGAGGGCGGCGACCGTCGGCTTTGCGGTGCAACCGATCTGTAAGCCGTTAGGGCCATCGTACCGGGCGAGCGGCTGCCCTTCCGCTGCGGGCGAAAGGGCAAACCGTCTGGGATGGGCGGCTCAGGCCGCCGTCGGGTAATCCGTATAGCCCCTGGCGTCGCCGCCGTAGAACGTCGCCTTGTCGGGGACATTCAGTTCGGCATTGCGCTTCAGCCGGCTGACCAGGTCGGGATTGGCGATGAACAGCTTGCCGAACGCGACCAGGTCGGCATAGCCGTCCCCGACGGCCTTTTCGGCCAGTTCCTTGTCGTAGCCATTGTTCACCAGCCAGGCACCGGTGCCGCCGGCCTTGTGATAGGCGGCCTTGAGTTCTTCGTAATCGAACGGCTGGTCGCCCTGGCTGAAGTCGCGCGCGCCGCCGGTCGCGCCTTCGACGATGTGGATATAGGCAAGGCCACGGCTGCCCAGGCCCACCATCACATGGTTGAACAGCGGCTGCGGATCGGCATCCGAAGTGTCGTTGGCGGGTGTCACCGGCGACAGCCTGATCCCGGTCCTGCCGGCGCCGACTGCGCCCGTGACCGCGTCGACCACCTCGAACAGGAAGCGCGTCCGGTTCTCGATCGACCCGCCATACGCATCGCCGCGATGGTTGGTGCCCGAACGCAGGAACTGGTCGATGAGATATCCGTTGGCGCCATGGATCTCGACGCCGTCGAAACCCGCCACCTCGATCGCCGCCTTGGCGGCGCGGCGGAAATCATCGACGATGCCGGGAAGTTCGGCCGCATCGAGCGCGCGCGGCTCGGAGGTCTCGGCGAACTCGCCGCTGCCATCCGGTTTGACCAGGAACGTCTTGGAGTTTGCGCGGATCGCCGACGGCGCCACCGGCTTGCCGCTGCCGGGCTGCAATGTGTTGTGCGAGATGCGCCCGACATGCCAGAGCTGCACCACGATCTTGCCGCCGCCTCTATGGACGGCGTCGGTGACACGCTTCCAGCCGGCCAGCTGGTCCGCGCCATAGAGGCCGGGCACGTTGGCATAGCCCTGGCCCTGATGGCTGATGGCGGTGGCTTCCGTGACGATAAGACCAGCCGTGGCACGCTGGCTGTAATAGGTCACCGAGAGGTCGCCAGGCACCGCATTGGGCGAGCGATTGCGCGTCAGCGGCGCCATGACGATGCGGTTCGCCAGCGTCAGGTCGCCGGCCCGCAAGGGATCAAACAGGGTAGTCATGAGAAATGCCTTTCATGCATTCGGGGGGATCGGGGGAGGATCGTCAGAGATCGGACAAGGCGGCCTGAAAGGCGGCGATGGTTTCTTCGTTGCGCTTGTAGAACACCCATTGGCCGACCCGACGCGTTGTCACGAGGTCGGCCGATGCCAGCGTCGCCAGATGCGCCGAGACGCTGGACTGCGCCAGGCCGCGATGGTCGAACTGGCTGGCGCAGACACCCATCTCGAGCGGATGCGCCTGCGCGGCGAAGTGCTGTTCAGGCTCCTTCAGCCACGCCAGGACATCGCGTCGAAACGGATGCGCCAGTGCCTTCAATATGATGTCGCGGTCCATCTTCACCTCGCATCGATCTCACCCGATATATAAATCGGGTAGAGTCGATATGGCAGGAAATCCATGCCAATTTCGAAGGCAATCGGAGCAAGTTGGTCTCAGGACACGGCACGAAGCCGCAAATAGCGCCGCCGGGCGCCAGCCTCCGCGGCGAATGCGCCGCCATCCCGTCAGGTGACCGACAGCACCTTGCCCGTATCGTGCTGGCGCACGAAATCCACATGGCTGCCGTCCCAGTGGTAGGAGTAGTGCCGGCCCTGCACCGGCACGGGGATGACGTCGGGCCAGAAGATGCCGATGCATTGCCCGTCGGGCATGCGCACGCTGTTCCAGACAAGTCCATCGCTGCCCCCTGCCCGCAGCGCCCGCCCCTCCGCCTGCGAGGCGGTGTAATCGTCGGGGTCGAGCACGCCGGGCACGGCGTTGACGTCGTCGAGGTCGCGGTCGACGCTGCCGATCAGCACGCGAAAGTCCGCCGTCCAGCCCGGATCCTCATTGGTGGCGCGCATGAAGTTCTGGTGGTGGTGGATGGTTTCGGCCAGCGCCACATCCTCGCTGTCGCCGGCATAATAGAGGCCGTAGCTGCCATCGGAAAAACGCCCGGGCCGCAGCGTCGAACAATGCACGAAGGGCGCCATCACGAAGCTGGCGCCGGGGCCGGAAACCCGCCTTGCCGCCGCGACCTTGCCGAGATCGCCGATCTCCAGCCGGATGCGCGGGTTGGTCTTCTCCTCGACGGCGGCCAGCGCCTCCCAGTCACGCGGATCGGCAATGTCCTCGAACAGGTCGATCGGCGGATGGATGGAGCGGATGATGCGAAACGTCTGGGGCCAGTGGACGCGGCGCCGGACCGCGAGCCCACTCACCATGCACCACGCTCCGCATCAAGCCATTCGCGCATGGCGGCAAGGTCGGAGATTTCGCCGCGCAGCATCAGGTCGAGCGCCGACTGGCCGCCGAACGTGGCATTGGGCTTGCGGATCCAGGCATAGCCACGCGCCGGTTCGGTGAAGAGATAGCGCAGGCCCTTGTGGATGCCCATCAGATGCGCCATGCGGGTGCGCAGGTCGCGGTCGATCCTGCCGATGCCGCCTTCCTTCCAGCGTGCCCCAGTCTTCCAACGTGCCCAGGTGCGCGCCGACATGCCGCCGAGCAGGATGCAGGCCTCGAGGTCAGTGAGGTTCCACGCCTTGAACAGATTGACCGTGGTGCGCGCCAGCGCGCCGGCCTCTTCTTCCGAAATGGCTGACCCGACCGCGGCCGGCGTCGTGACGATGGACTGAAGCTGCATGTTGCTCACCCTGCTATTGGCAGAGATATAGCATGTATTTGCCAATTGGCAAGGGTGAGGCCTCAACAGACCCTCGCCTCCACGAAGTGGGGAACCCAATTCCTGGAAGGTCGATGCTAAGGCCCTGCCTACTCCGCCGCCTCATACCCGGCGATGCCCTTGATTTCGAGGAAATCCTCGAGCCCGTATTCGGCGTATTCGCGGCCGTTGCCTGATTGCTTGTAGCCGCCGAAGGGCAGGCCGGCGTCCCAGGCCGGGTAGTTGATGTAGACATTGCCGGAGCGCATGCGTGCCGCCACGTCGCGGGCCTTCTGGATGTCCTTGGCCTGGATGTAGGAGGCAAGGCCATAGACGGTGTCGTTGGCCTGTTCGACCGCCTGTTCGACCGTGTCGTAGGGCATGATCGCCAGCACTGGCCCGAAGATTTCCTCGCGCGCGATGCGCATGTCGTGGGTGACGTCGGCGAACACAGTCGGCCTGACATAGTAGCCGCGGTTGAGTTCGGCCGGGCGGCCGGGGCCGCCGGCGACCAGCGTCGCCCCCTCGTCGATGCCGGCCTGGATCAGGTCCTGGATCTTGTCGAACTGGACCTGGCTGACGACGGGGCCAAGCTTGGTGTTGGCGCCATCGGCGGGGCCGACCACGAACTTTTCCGCCGCCGCCTTGGCATAACCGGCGGCCTCGTCATGGCGCTCGCGCGGCACGAACATGCGGGTCGGCGCATTGCAGGACTGGCCGCTATTGCCGAAGCAGCCGGCGACACCCTTGGTGACGGCGCGGGCGAGGTCGACATCCGGGAACAGGATGTTGGCCGACTTGCCGCCCAGTTCCTGGTGCACGCGCTTGACCGTGTCGGCGGCGGCCTTGGCCACCAATATGCCGGCCCGCGTCGAGCCGGTGAACGACATCATGTCGACGTCGGGATGGCTGGAGAGCGCCTGGCCGACGCCGGGGCCGTCGCCATTGACGAGATTGAACACGCCCTTCGGCACGCCGGCCTCATCGATGATCTCGGCGAAGATGATGGCGTCGAGCGGCGCGATTTCCGACGGCTTCAGCACCATGGTGCAGCCGGCGGCAAGTGCCGGGCCGACCTTGCAGGTGATCTGGTTCAGCGGCCAGTTCCACGGCGTGATCAGGCCGACGACGCCGATCGGTTCCTTGACGATGAGCGAGGACCCCTTGACGTGACGAAACTGGAAGGTCCTCAGCGTCTCCGCCATCTTCTCCAGATGCGCCAGGCCGACGCCAACCTGGCTGTCGAGCGCCATCTGGCGCGGCGCGCCCATTTCGCGCGACACGGCGAGCGCCAGGTCCCTGGAGCGCTTCTTGTAGACCTCGATGACGCGGTTCAGCATGTCGAGGCGTTCTTCGACCGAGGTGAAGCCGAACGTATTGAAGGCGCGCCTGGCGGCGGCCACCGCCTTGTCGACATCGGCCTTGGAACCCAGCGAGATCCGCGCGAAAACATCCTCGTTCGACGGATCGATGACATCGAGCGTGTTGGGCACGACAGGATCGACCCACGCACCGTCGATATAGAACTGCAGATTGTGTGACATGCTTTTCTCCTTGGGGTGCCGCAAGGCCGTTCCGGCCGTCATATCCGATCAGAAATAACGATGCACAAACGCCGCTGTCAAACACAACCCCCGAAATGGTTGCGCCAGCGCGCCAGTCATTGAGCCAGAGGCGTTGGGCCAGAGAACCCAGCCGTTTTCCACGGCCTGGCATGGATTACAGCAGCGTGTGTCCTGCCTCGACCAGATGCCGTCGCGCCGCATCCTGATCCCCGGCCTTCACCAGCAGATGGTCGCCGTCGAAGGTGGACACCAGGAAGATGCCCAGTCCGTTTTCCGACAGCGGCTGGATGACCGACAGCACGATGCCGGTTTCGTCGAAAGCAAAGGGCCCCTGCAATTTGAAGGCGACCCAGTCGCCGTCGTGCTTGACCGCGCGTGGGACGCGATCCTGCAGGCACGTGATCGAAAGCTCGTCGTCGGTCCTGGTGATGCTGACGAAGCCCGGCCCGTCCGCCCAGCCGGGAATGCCGTCGCCCGACCCGAGCCGCGAAATCGCGTACGGCCCGGGAAGTTGCCTCAATTTGACCTTGGCAGCCATCGTCGTATCCATGCCTCCGATTTGTCCGCTATCGCGTCAATTTCTTGCTCATATAGACCGTCATGCCGCCCATGAACGGCTCCTCCCGCTCGATCGTATAGCCATGCTTTTTGTACAACAACACATTGGCCTCGAAGGCGCCATTGGTCAGCAGGCGCAGCTCCTGGCGGCCTGCTTCGAGCGCCTTCCGCTCGGCCCGCTCCAGCAGCAGCCGGCCGATCCCCCTGCCCTGCGCCGGCGGCGCGACGCAGACATTCTCGATCCACAGATGATCGTCGGCCAGCATGGTTTCGATCATGCCGACGATGCGGCCGCCTTCGACGGCGAGCTCGAACGGATGCTCGGCAACGGCCTTCCCGTAATCGGCACGCATCGGCAGCGGCTCGCGGCCGATCACCCGCACCCATTTGCCATAGGCCGCGCGCACAATGTCCCTGATGGTCGCGGCGTCAGCGGTTTCGGCCGGACGAAACCGGATGGAAGAATTTGTCATCACAGTGCTCCAGATATGGAAAACCCCGCCGGCGTTGTCGCCGGCGGGGCTGGAAACGAACGAACCGGATCTAACCTGCCGGCCTTTGTCGTCGCGCGCTCAGCATGCCGCTCGGCAATGAGCGGCGTCGCGTGCTGTTTGTGGGCGCGAGAGCGAACATGACGCCAAGCTGGAACATGAGGCGCGGGGCGTCAAGGCTTGGGGATTAGCCCAGACTTTCGAACTTAGTGCTCTTGCGCCGTCGGCCTGAACAGGATCTCGTTGATGTCGGCCTCATCGGGCCAGCTCATGGCGAACTCGACCGTCCTGAAGGAATCCGCCGGATGGCTACACGGTCACAGAGCGCGCGCACGCTTCAGCGGTCGATCCTCGCCGCCTGTTGCGGCGAATAGCGCTCGCCCTGCACGGCAATTGCCGAGACCGCGTTTTCGATGTCGGCAAGATCCTGCGCCGTCAGCGCGACCGAGGCCGATCCGATGTTCTCCTCGAGGCGGTTGAGCTTCGTCGTGCCGGGGATCGGAACGATCCAGGGTTTTTGCGCCAGCAGCCAGGCGAGCGCGACCTGCGCCGGGGTCACCTTCTTTTGCGCCGCGATGGCGACGATCGCGTCGACCAACGCCTGGTTCGCCTTGCGCGCCTCTTCCGCGAAACGCGGCACGGTGTTGCGGAAGTCGCTGCTGTCGAACCTGGTATCGGCATTGATGGCGCCGGTGAGGAAACCCTTGCCCAGCGGGCTGAAGGGCACGAAGCTGATGCCCAGTTCTTCGAGCACCAGCAGGATCGCCTCCTCGGGTTCGCGCCACCACAGCGAATATTCGCTTTGCAGGGCGGCGACCGGCTGCACCGCATGGGCGCGGCGGATGGTGCGCACACCGGCTTCGGAGAGGCCGAAATGCTTGACCTTGCCTTGGCCGATCAAGTCCTTCACCGCGCCCGCCACATCCTCGATCGGCACGACCGGATCGACGCGGTGCTGGTAGAGCAGGTCGATCCGGTCGGTCCTCAGCCGCTTGAGCGAGGCTTCGACGACCTCGCGAATATGCTGCGGCCGGCTGTCCATACCCTCATGTCCGGCCGTGCCGGCGATGTCGATGCCGAATTTGGTGGCGATCACCACCTGGTCGCGGATCGGCTGCAGCGCCTCGCCGACGACCTCCTCGTTCTTGAACGGCCCATAGACCTCCGCCGTGTCGAAGAAGGTGATGCCGCGCTCGAACGCGGAGCGGATCAGGCGAACGGCATCCGGCGTCTCCATCGGCGCCCCGTAGGACTGGCTGATCCCCATGCAGCCGAGCCCGATGGCCGAGACTTCGAGGCCGCTTGTTCCAAGTGTGCGCTTTTGCATCTTCAATTCTCCTTCGGTGTGATCCGCACCGTGGCGGCGCGGGCGCGCGCCGCGATCATCGGTGCGAGATAAGGGCTGGCTGCGTATTTCGCGCGGTAGGCGTCATCGATGCGGGCGTTGACGGTTCCCTCGACTGCTTCGAAGGTAACGTCCCGGGTCAGGCCGGCGTCAGCCGCGCACATAAAGCGCGCCGTCGACGACGACCGACCAGATCCAGGTCGGCGTGCCCAGGGTCACGCCGTCATCGCGCAAAGGCGAAATATGCAGATCGTCGGTTGCTGCGATCCTCTCGAGTTCATCCTTCGACCAAGGCATTTCCTATTCCTTTTTCTCGGCATCCGCCTGTTCGAAAACCTTCCGGGCGACGCCGATCGCCGTGCTTGCAACCGGCCATCCGGCGTAAAAGGCGAGATGCGTGATGGTTTCGATGAGTTCGTCGCGGGTGACGCCATTGTCGAGTGCCCGCTTCATGTGGAAAGGCATCTCGTTGATCCGGTAGTTCGAGATCAGGCTGGCGACGGTGACGAGGCTACGGTCGCGCGGCGAAAGGCCGGGCCGTTTCCACACATCTCCGAACAGCACCTCGTCGGTGTATCTGCCGAGCGCGGGCGCGATATCGGAGAACGGATTCCTGTGCGGCACTGGTTTATCGGTCATGGTGGTTTCCTTCGTTGCGGCATCGGTCCAAGCGAAGCTGATGCTTGCTCAGACCCCGTATTGTTCGTCGGTAACATGCTCCATCCAGTCGACGACCTTGCCTTCGAGGGCCTCGGCGATGGCAATGTGGGTCATCGCTGTTGTCGGTGCCGCGCCATGCCAGTGCTTCTCGCCGGCCGCGAACCAGACGATGTCGCCGGGGCGAATAGGCTCGATCGGGCCGCCCTCACGTTGGACCAGGCCGGCGCCCGACATGACGATCAGCGTCTGGCCGAGCGGATGGGTGTGCCGCGCGGTGCGCGCGCCGGGTTCGAAAGTCACGGTGGCGCCGCCGACGCGGGCCGGCTCGCTGCCCTTGAACGGTGCGTCGATGCGCACCGTGCCGGTGAAATAGTCGGCTGGACCTTTTGCGGAAGGCTGCGAGCCGCTTCGCTTGATGTCCATGGTTTCTCCTTCTCGACGCCAGGCAGCACGCTGCCCCAGGCCTTCAAGGCCGCCGAGTTCGGGCAGCCAATTGTGATGGCGTCTATTTAGCGCCTGCGATTGGCCTGGATTAGATGCTATACCCGGCATGTACTTATGAGGACAATTCATCAATGCCGCGAGACAATCTGAACGATCTGACCGCTTTCCTCGCCGTCGCGCGCGAGAAAAGCTTCACGCGGGCGGCGGCACAGCTCGGCGTCTCGCAATCGGCGCTCAGCCACACGGTGCGCGCGCTGGAGGAGCGGCTGGGCGTGCGGCTGCTGACCCGCACCACGCGCAGCGTGGCGCCCACCGAGGCCGGCGAGCGCCTGGTGCGTTCCGTCGGGCCAAGGCTCGACGAGATCGAGGCCGAGCTCGCCGCGCTCAGTGCCCTGCGTGAAAAGCCCGCCGGCACCATCCGCATCACTGCCGGCGAGCACGCCGCCGAGGCGGTGCTGTGGCCGGCGATCGCGCGGCTTATGCCGGACTATCCCGACATCAAAGTCGAGATCATCGTCGACTACGGCCTGACCGACATCGTCGCCGAGCGCTATGACGCCGGCGTGCGGCTTGGCGAACAGGTGGCGCACGACATGATCGCGGTGCGCATCGGCCCCGACATGCGCATGGCCGTGGTTGCATCGCCCGCCTATCTCGCCCGGCAGCCGAAGCCGCGCACGCCGCAGGAGCTCACCACCCACAACTGCATCAACCTGCGCCTGCCGACCTATGGCGGGCTCTATGCCTGGGAATTCGAAAAGGCCGGGCGCGAACTGAAGGTGCGCGTCGAAGGCCAGCTGATCTTCAACACGGCGGGGTTGCGCATGAATGCGGTGCTGGCCGGCCTTGGCCTTGCCTACCTGCCGGAGGATCAGGTACGCGCGCATCTGGCCGACGGCCGGCTGGTGCGGGTGCTGGCAGACTGGTGCCCGCCCTTCCCTGGCTACCATCTCTACTACCCCAGCCGTCGCCAGGCGACGCCTGCCTTCTCGCTGCTGGTCGATGCGCTGCGCTATCGCGGCTAGAACGTCTGGACTGCGCCCGCGGTCGTTCTATTTTCCTGCCGGAACGCGATTGAAGAAACCCCGGACCCGTCGCCGTGACAGAAACCGACCTCTATCGAGGCTATATCGACTGCCTCAACAATCAGGATTGGGCGCGGCTGCATCGCTTCGTCCATGACGAGGTGCACTACAACAGTGAGCGCGTCGGCCTGTCGGGTTACCGCGCCATGCTGGAGCGGGATTTCCGGGAAATTCCCGATCTCTATTTCGATGTCCAGCTGCTGATTGCCCAACCACCGTTCATAGCCAGCCGCCTGCAGTTCAACTGCACGCCGAAGGGAACCTTCTTCGGCCTGCCCATCAACGGCCGCAAGGTCTCGTTCAGCGAGAACGTTTTCTATGAATTTCTGAGCGATCGGATCAGGAACGTCTGGTCGGTGATCGACAAGGCGGCCATCGAAGCACAGCTTTGATGAGGCCAGCTCCCTCTCCCCATTCCACAGGGAGTTGAGGACTGATCCGCGCAGCGGACGAAAAGCCAATTGCTTGGCTTTTCGAAAGACGAACGGCCGGCAGGCGGATGAGAGGCAGCGCCAACGTTGGTCAGTGATTGCCGATCGTTCGTAAAAATCGATCATTCTGACCATAACAATTCGTTGGAAAGATCGTTTCAGGAATGGCATTCCTCCGGCATACCTGTCTGGAGCATTGCATTGTCTTCCGCCGCCCGCGTCGCGAACGATATTTCGAAAAGCATGATTTCCACCGACCTCGCCGCAGGCCGCAAGCGGCTCGATTCGGTGTGGAACGGCATTATCCCCGGCATCGTGCTGGTGGCGATGATCACGGCCGTCGCCTTCTCGGCGCACAATGTCTCCGGCTTCGCTTTGTTCAGCCCGATGATCCTGGCCGTCGTTGCCGGCATGGTCTATTCCAACGTGCTCGGCACGCCGGCGCACGCCAAGGCCGGCATCGCCTTCTCGCAAAAGCGCCTGCTGCGCTTCGCCATCGTCCTGCTCGGCTTCCAGCTGACGCTCGGCCAGGTCGTCTCCATCGGCGCCGGCGGTGTCGGCATTGTCGCGGCGACGCTTGGCGCCACCTTCCTCTTCACCGTCACGCTCGGCCGGCTGATCGGCGTCGACGCCAAGCTGGCGCAGCTGATTGCCGCCGGCACCTCGATCTGCGGCGCCTCGGCCATCGTCGCCACCAACATCGTCACCGATGCGCGCGACGAGGACGTCACCTATGCCGTCGCCTCGATCACGCTGTTCGGCACCGTCGCCATGCTCGCCTTCCCGCTGCTCGCCCCCGCGCTCGGCCTCGACCAGCACGCTTTCGGCCTGTGGGCCGGCGCCTCCATCCATGAGGTGGCGCAGGTCATCGGCGCCGGCTTCCAGAACGGCACCCAGTCCGGCGAGATCGCCACCGTGGCCAAGCTGACGCGCGTTGCCATGCTGGCGCCGACGGTCATCGCACTCGGCCTGATGGCACGGCGCGGCAGCCGCGACCAATCGGCGGCACGGCCGCCCATGCCGTGGTTCGTCGCCGCCTTCGTCGCCGTCGTGGCGTTGAACAGCCTGGTCACCGTGCCCGCCGAAGTGAAGTCGGCCATGGCGCTCGCCACCACCATCATGCTGACCATGGGGCTGGCCGCCATGGGTCTGCAGGCCGACATTTCGCAGCTGCGGTCGCGCGGCCTGCGCCCGCTGGCGCTCGCCTTCTGCGCCTTCCTGTTCATCGGCGGCTTCAGCCTGATGCTGGTGAAGTTCGCCTAGCTCGCCAAGCCTCCCGTGAGAATTCGGATGCTGGCGGCCGCAGGGACGTCGGCTGGGTTGCCTGGCCGCATCTCACTCCAGTTTCCGACGCGCTCTTTCCTTGCGCCAGCACAACGACCGACCAACCGGCTCTGCTACGGTCGAAGTACGGGGAGAACCACGAAGGAGACGCCCATGCGGATCGATCCGAACATGTCCATGGACGACCTCATGAGACGATGGCCAACAAGCGTTGCCGTGCTGATCCGGCACGGGATGCACTGCGTGGGCTGCCACATCGCTCCCTTCCATTCGATTGCCGAGGCCTGCCGGGATCATCGAATTGACGAAGCCGATTTCCTGAAGGGTCTTGAACGCGCCGTCGCCGGCGGGCCGGTCAGCCGTCCTGATGCTCCGCCAGCATCACCAGGCGATGCGCGTCGGTGATGGTGACACGCTGGCGGCCGCTGACGATGATCCCGCGTTCCTCCCAGGCGCTCAGCAGCCGGCTCACCGTATGCAAGGTCGTCCCCGTCATCTCGGCGATGTCCTGGCGAGAGATCGGGAAGTCGATCTCGATGCCGGCATCGGTCTTGCGCCCCGTCTGCTTCACCAGCCGCAGCAGCGCACTGGCAACGCGTTGCTCGACCTGTTCGGTGGCCAGTTCCATCACGCGCGCCTGCGTGTCCTGCAGCCTCGCGCCGACCGTCTTGAATGTTCCCGCGGTAAGAACGGGAAACCGGGATGACAGGTCCGGCCACACGGCATTCGGCCAGACCAGAACCACGCAGTCGACCGCCGCGGTCGCGGTTGCCGGATAGGTCAGCCGGCCGAGTGCGGCGGCAACGCCGAATATTTCGCCCTCACTGATGTAGCGGGCGATCACCTGGCGCCCGTCGGGCGTGGTCCGCACGACGCGAATATGTCCCGCCAACAGCACGTAGAATGAACGCGCCTCGGCCTCCTGCTCGAAAATCGCGGCTTCTTTGGCAAACCGCACGGACCGGGCATCCCTCAGAATGCTGTCCAGCTCCGCGGGCCCCAGGCCCTCGAACAGCGAAAGCCTCGCGATGATCGATCGGTCAAGCGGCAACCCCAAACCCTCGCTGCACACGGCTCCAGATGACGCCGGCAGCCAGTCTATATTTCGTGCGCCAGTTTGCGCCAGCGCAAATCGCCTGTCCGTGCTGTCGGCTAGAAGGCTGCAACGGTTTGAGCCGTGATGCACCGAAGAAAGGACTTTACCCATGAAATTCCACCTGATTGCCGCGGCCGCCGCCCTGCTCGCCCTCGCCGGCGTCGCAAACGCCGAAGAGCACGTCGTCCAGTTGCTGACCAAGGGAGACAAGGGATCCATGGTCTTCCAGCCCGATTTCATCAAGGCGGCCCCTGGCGATACGGTCAAGTTCGTGCCCGGCGACAAGACCCACAATGTCGAAACCATCAAGGGAATGCTTCCCGACGGCGCCCAGGAAATCAAAAGCAAGATGGGTGAAACCACCACTGTCACCATGACGCAGGAAGGCGTCTACGGCGTCAAATGCAGCCCGCATTACGGGATGGGCATGGTGGCGCTGATCGTGGTCGGCAAGCCCGTGAATCTCGACGCGGCGCAGGCCGTCAAGCAGGTCGGCAAGGCCAAGACCGTGTTCCCCACGCTGTTTGCTCAGGTGGTGAAGGCGAACTGATCGAGGCCGACGGCCGGGCGGACAGACAGGTTCGTCCGCGCTCGACATTGGAATTGCGAAGTCTTGTGGGAGTGGCGGCGGCTTCGGCACCGTCACTCCCACGGCGTTTTGGCGCCCGGCGGGTATCTCCATTCGCCCGCGATTGCCGGTCTCCGAACAGCCGTCGTTGCCTCCCAGATGAACCAGATCAAGGCAAACTAAATTTCAAATTTGCGCCAGCGCAAAGAAGTCCTGGTGGAAAGGCTTATTCTCCAGGCATCGAACGGTTCAGAAAAGGAGCGGGAAATGCTTACGAGACGCGAAGCACTGTTGGGGTCTGTTCTTGCGGCTGCGGCCGTCGCGACGGTCGGCTCGATGCCGGCCATGGCCAGCGCCAAGGAAGTCGCCGGCTTGCCGCGGGAAAAGGTGACATTGGTCGCGCCGCCTTTCGTCCATGCCCACGACCAGGTGGCCAAAGGCGGTCCCAAGGTCGTCGAATTCACGATGACCATCGAAGAGAAGCCGATGGTGATAGACGCCGACGGCACCCAGCTCAACGCCATGACCTACAATGGCTCGATTCCGGGGCCTCTGATGGTCGTGCATGAGGGTGACTATGTCGAGCTCACGCTGATCAACCCCGACACCAACACGCTTGCCCACAACATCGACTTCCATGCCGCCACCGGCGGGCTCGGCGGCGGTGCGCTGACCCTGGTCAATCCCGGCGAGCAGACGACGCTGCGCTTCAAGGCGACGCGCTCGGGGACCTTCGTCTACCACTGCGCGCCCGGCGGTCCGATGATCCCCTGGCATGTCGTTTCGGGCATGAACGGAGCGATCATGATCCTGCCGCGTGACGGGCTCAAGGACGACAAGGGCAAGTCGGTCCGCTATGACCATATCTATTACATCGGCGAAAGTGACTTCTACATTCCCCGCGACGAGCAGGGTAAATTCAAGAAGTATGACTGGGCCGGCGACAATTACGATGACACGGTGAAAGTCATGCGTGGCTTGATCCCCACCCATGTCGTGTTCAACGGCAAGGCGGGATCGCTGACCGGCGAAAACGCCATGAAGGCCAAGGTCGGCGAGACTGTCCTGATCGTCCATTCGCAGGCCAATCGCGACACGCGTCCGCATCTGATTGGTGGACATGGCGACCATGTGTGGGAACAGGGCAAGTTCGCGAACCCGCCGGCAAAGGACCTCGAAACCTGGTTCATTCGCGGGGGTTCGGCCGGCGCAGCCCTCTACACATTCCTGCAGCCGGGCGTCTACGCCTACGTCAACCACAATCTGATCGAGGCGGTGGAACTCGGCGCGACCGCGCATTTCACGGTCGACGGAAGCTGGGACGACGACCTGATGATGCAGGTCGAAGCGCCAAGGGCGATTACGTCCTGATTGCCGCCTCGGGTCCTAAGGTAGACGCGGCCTTGCGCCATTCCTGCAGGGCCGCGAACGCGGGAAAACTGCAATGCCCCTCAATCCCATCCTGGCTCTCGGAGGTCTGGCTTGCGCCCTGTTCACGCTGGGCGCGACGGGCGCCGTCGGCTGGCGTCCGGCGCCGGATCAGGAACTCCTGATACGCTCCGAACTCATCACCCTCGCGCCCGGATCGTTCGCCCATCCGCTGCCAGGCGAATTCCTCAGGCAGAACCACCCGGTCAGTGCTCCCGTGGTCCGGGCAACGGTGGCGGAGCCTTTCGAGATCATGAAATACCAGGTAAGCGCTTCGGACTACCGGCGCTGCGTCATGGCCGGCGCCTGCAAGCCGGCCGATGGCCGCGGCAGCGGCAATGTTCCGGTTACTGGCGTCAGCCATATCGATGCCGAGGCCTATGCCGACTGGCTCTCGGCCGAGACCGGATCGGCATGGCGCCTGCCGACGGACATGGAATGGGCCTATGCGGCGGGCGAACGCTTTCGCGGCGACATCGAGGCTGGCGAGACCGACCCCAACAATCCGGCGCAGCGCTGGCTCGTCCAATATCGCACCGAGGCTTCGCTTGGACGAAAATCCGACCCCGAGCCGAGAACCAGGGGCGGATTTGGACCCAATTCCAAGGGGGTGGCCGACATTGCCGGCAATGTCTGGGAGTGGACGTCGACCTGTTACGTCCATACGACGGAAGCCGCCGACGGCGCCGGCGTTGCAAGCTCGATCGACAATTGCGGCGTTCATGTCGTGGAAGGTTTCCATCGCACCTATATGTCGAACTTCATCAGGGACGGGAAAAGCGGCGGTTGCGCCGTTGGCACGCCGCCCGACAATCTGGGATTCCGCCTTGTGCGCGACCGGCTCAATCTCGTGCAAGCCGCCATCCGGTGGCTGGGCATTTCCTGATCACGACAACAACAGGGCTTCTGCAATGACATTGAAATCGTCGCTGGCGGATCATGCGCGTCCGGCCCCGGAGAAGCCGTTGCATCATGCAGGCGTCGATCGGGCTGCGATCGGCCGGCTCGTTCGCGAATTCTATGCGCGACTGCGCAAGAACGAACGTCTCGGACCGATCTTCGCGCGCGAGATTCCCGGCGACTGGGAACCGCATCTCGAGAAGATGACCGACTTCTGGTGCTCGGTCATCCTCAAGACGGGTGACTATCATGGCCGCCCGGTGCCGGCGCACCTGAAGCTCGGGGACGTGACCGAGGCCGATTTCGATATCTGGCTGGCCATGTTCAGCCGGACGGCCGCCGAACTCTTTGGCCCGGAAATCGCCGCGGTGTTCGTCGACCGGGCCGAACGGATCGGGACGAGCCTGAAGCTGGCGATGTTCTTCCGCCTGGGCGATCGCGCCTAGACAGCCGGTCCGGAACAGAACGGGCGCTCAGTCCTCGAACGAACTCGCGGCCGCATAGATCGCCGCGAGCGTCTCGATGCCGGCCTGGTCTTCCTTGTCGAAGCGGCCGGGCAGCGGGCTGTCGAGATCGAGCACGCCGAACACGCCTTCATCGTCCTCGAGCAGCACCACCAGTTCCGAGCGCGAATCGGCGTCGCAGGCGATATGGCCGGGGAAATCATGCACGTCCTTGATCAGCATCGAGGTGCCGAGTTGGACCGCCGTACCGCACACGCCCTTGCCGACCGCGATGCGCACGCAGGCCGGCTTGCCCTGGAAGGGTCCCAGCACCAGCTCCTCGTCCGAGGCCAGGAAATAGAAGCCGGCCCAGTTGAGGTCCGGCACCATCTGGAAGATCAGCGCCGCGGTGTTGGCGGCATTGGCGATCGAGTCGCTCTCGCCGTCGAGCAGCGCTTTCAACTGGGCGGCGAGGTCGCGATAGAAAGCGGCCTTGTCCGAGGTGTCGATGGCCTTGGCGGCGAACGTGGCTTGTCTCCAAATTCAGAATCGCGGCTGCGGTTCCGCGAGCTCTCTGCACCAAACGACCACGCGACGATACTAGCTTGAATTCAAGTCGCTGCGAAAGTCGCAAGAAGATGCCCTGTCCGACACTCGGCAGCACGGCATCGAACCGTGCTGCCGTGATCAAGAAGGCAAGTCCATCAGCCGGCGGGTTTGTACGCGCCGGCAGCCTTCTTGGCGGCCGCGAGCACCGCCTTCATGTCGAGTTCTTCCAGTACAACCATCTCGGTCAGCGAGCCGCTCGCTCGCACCGCAAGGGACATGCCAATCCCCGCTGACTGGTCCGGCACCTCGCCATTGACAACGACGTCATAGATGCCGCGCGTGAACATCACGCTGCTCACCTTGCCGCCAACGCTTTCAAAAAGCGCCTTGACCGCGGCCTGCCTGTCCGAGCCTTCCATCAACCCTTTGGCGGCATGAGGCGCATAGTTTGCCAAGATAGTCACTTTCATGGGTATTTCCTCCAAATGTCATTGTCTCGTGCTGCCCCACAATTCGAGCGGCACGGAGTGATTTATTTTTCGGAACAATCGCAGGCGCGCACTGGGACGCGTTGGCGGCCAAGGGCACGCTGCCGGGCAAATATGCGCTCAAGCTAATATAATGACAATACCGAACACGCCGATAGCGCCGACAGGAAGGTGCCTGGCTGGGCCACGCTCGGCCAACGGCATCGAGCTCGCGCCATTGACGCGCGATGTGGTGCTGAGATTGAACGGCCAGTAGCGTCGGGCGCGGCTTTACATCGGGCGCTTGGGCTCGCCCTTTTGTGGTGCGGCCGTGTCGGAATCCGATTTCTTGTGCTTGTCGGCGGCAATCCTGCGGATGCGGTCGAAGCGGTTGTCCTCGGTGGTTTCGGTCGTGACGACCGTCTGCGGCTTCCGCACGAACACGATCATGGATCGATCTCCTGGGCTAGAAGCCCTGCGCGCCGGGAGAAAATCCCCCGGCGGCAAGATCCGGCTCCTGAAGCCGGCTCGGATTCAGGTCAGGCTGAAAGGTGACTTCTATGAACCACCCTCCAGTTCGGTTGCATCCTTAGTAGCCGCCCATGCCGCCGCCGCCACCCGCCGGTGCCGCATCCTTGGCCGGGATGTCGGTGATCATCGCTTCGGCGGTGATCAGAAGCGCTGCGATCGAGCCGGCGTCCTGCAGCGCGGTGCGCACCACTTTCGCTGGGTCGACGATGCCGGCCTTGATCATGTCGACATAGGTCTCGTTCTGGGCGTCAAAGCCCTGATTGTGATCCTTGCTGTCGGCGAGCTTGCCGACGACGATGGAGCCCTCGACGCCGGAATTCTCGGCGATCTGGCGAATCGGCGCTTCAAGCGCCCGCAGCACGATCGAGATGCCGGCGGTGACATCGGCATTGGCGCCGTTGAGGCCCGATAGTGCCGACCTTGCACGCAGCAGGGCGACGCCGCCGCCGGGCACGATGCCTTCCTCGACCGCCGCGCGCGTCGCGTTCAGCGCGTCGTCGATGCGGTCCTTCTTTTCCTTGACTTCCGACTCGGTGACGCCGCCGACGCGGATGACGGCAACGCCGCCCGACAGCTTGGCCAGCCGCTCCTGCAGCTTTTCCTTGTCGTAGTCGGAGGTCGTCTCCTCGATCTGGCCCTTGATCTGGGCGACGCGCGCCTGGATGGTCGCCTTGGTGCCGGCGCCGTCGACAATCGTGGTGGTGTCCTTGTCGATCAGCACGCGCTTGGCGCGGCCGAGCATCTCGATGGTGACGTTGTCGAGCTTGATGCCGAGATCCTCGGAAATCATCTGGCCTGCGGTCAGCACCGCAATGTCTTCCAGCATCGCCTTGCGGCGATCGCCGAAGCCCGGGGCCTTGACGGCCGCGACCTTGAGGCCGCCGCGCAATTTGTTGACGACCAGCGTGGCCAGCGCCTCGCCCTCGACGTCCTCGGAGATGATCAGCAGCGGCCTGCCGCTCTGCACCACCGCTTCGAGGATCGGCAGCATCGCCTGCAGATTGCCGAGCTTCTTCTCGTGGATCAGCACATAGGGCTCTTCCAGCTCGACACGCATCTTGTCGGCATTGGTGACGAAATACGGGCTGAGATAGCCGCGGTCGAACTGCATGCCCTCGACGACATCGAGTTCGGTTTCGGCGGTCTTGGCTTCCTCGACGGTGATGACGCCGTCATTGCCGACCTTGTCCATCGCCTTGGCGATCATCTCGCCGACGGTTGCATCGCCATTGGCGGCGATGGTGCCGACCTGCGCGATCTCGGCCGACGACTTGACCTTCTTGGCCCTGGCCTTGATCTCGACGACAACGGCGGCGACCGCCTGGTCTATGCCGCGCTTCAAGTCCATCGGGTTCATGCCGGCGGCAACCAGCTTGGCGCCTTCGCGCAGGATCGAGGCGGCGAGCAAGGTGGCGGTGGTGGTGCCGTCACCGGCGAGGTCGTTGGTCTTCGAGGCCACTTCCCGCACCATCTGCGCGCCCATGTTCTCGAACTTGTCGGCAAGCTCGATTTCCTTGGCGACGGTGACGCCGTCCTTGGTGATGCGCGGCGCGCCATAGGCCTTGTCGATGATGACGTTGCGGCCCTTGGGGCCGAGCGTGACCTTCACCGCATTGGTGAGGATCTCGACGCCGCGCAGCATGCGGTCACGCGCGTCGGTGGCGAATTTGATTTCCTTGGCAGACATTTTTTCAATCCCGTTCGAATTTGGAGTGGACGAACCCCGCGCGGAAGGCGCGGCGCTCCAGTCAGGCGGCCTTCTTGGCTTCGACGCTCTTCTCGATGACGCCCATAATGTCGGCTTCCTTCATGATCAGAAGGTCCTCGCCGTCGATCTTGACCTCGGTGCCCGACCATTTGCCGAACAGGATCAGATCGCCGGCCTTGACGTCAAGCGGCACAAGCGCGCCGTTTTCGTCGCGTGCGCCGGGGCCGACGGCGATGATTTCGCCTTCCTGCGGCTTTTCCTTGGCATTGTCGGGAATGATGATGCCGCCCTTGGATTTGGTATCGCCTTCGGCGCGCCGGATAACGACGCGGTCGTGGAGTGGCCGAAACTTCATGAAAACTTCTTTCTGGGGCCGGCTTAGGCGACCGCGCCCTTCCTATAGGCGCTTTGGCACTCGATAGATAGGAGTGCCAAAAATTATTCGCAGGGCGATTAAATATTGAAAAGTATTATTTCGGCCTGCCGTTTCGTGATATCCGGAGGCGGTCAAATAATTCAAAAAATTGAATTTTGCCGGTTGGATGCCTATTTATCGGACAAGTTCATTTTCTCGATTCCAGCCCCAAGGAGATTTATGCGATGGCCGACGGCAATCAGACGATCATGGAAAAAGCTGAAGCCCGCTTCGTCGACAAGCAGAAGAAGACGGCGGAGCGCAACAAGGCAACCGCCGAGTACATGTCCGAGGCGCGGGCCAGGGAGATCAAGACCGCAAAGCTCAGGACATTGCGCCTGGCCAAGGAAGAGGCGGATCGCGTCGCCGAAGCCCTGAACCCGACGCCGAAGAAGAAGCGGGCGACCAAGAAGGCCGCCGCAACGGAGGCAAAAACATGAGCCTGACCTTCCCCAACCGCAGCCGCAGCTATGACGAAGCCGGCAAGCGCATCCGCTTCGTCGGCCATGACGGCATGTTCCAGATTTCCTTCTCGGTGGCCGTCGATGCGATGAGCAAGATCCAGCCGCAAACCAGCGCCGATGAAGCGGGCTACCTCGCAACGTTCGACACCGAGAGCAGCGTCATCCGCGATGTTGCGTCGAAGGCCTACGGCCGTACGCGCAAGAGCATGTATGTGCTGACATCCGACGACTTCGGCTGATCAGCCGAGGTCCATGTCCTCGATCATCGTCCGTATCTTCGCGGCTTTTTCGAAATGGTCGAGGCGGTGGGTCCTGATCCACCATTCCGCTGCTTCCATCAGCAGTTCGGGGTCGTCATTCCTGTTGGCGAAAAACGCGTAGAACGACAGGCCGACGGCGGGCCCTTTCTCGGAAATCTTGCGGTCGCAGACCTCCAGTATCTTTTGCCTCAGGCTCGCTCTCACGGGAATCCTTCTTGTTTTGGTGTTGCGGGCCTTGGCCCACCCCGGAACGTTCAACCCTTGCGCTCCGCCCTCTCCTGATGTCGCCGACATTCATCTGCACGACCATGTCCTCGGCCTCGCGCGGGCTCATGCCGACCATCATCTCTTGCCTGATCACGCCTGGCCGGCCAGTCAAGACATCGACGATGGCCCAGATCTGCGGCAGATCCATGCGCAGTGCGCCAGAAGGTCGGGCACAGATTCTCGGCTGTAGGATTTTTGGAGGCCTCGCCTCGGGATCGAACCGAGGCTTCAGAGATTTGCCGTCTCCAGCGTAGCCGCTCCGCCACGAGGCCATGGCAACCGAACTAACGGGGAAATGCTTGCGGAAACGTTAAGGCCCAACGGCCGTTCTGTCGGTACTTTGGAAAATGTCGCCTGGCGTCGCTCTTCGGCAGACCCTTGCGGCGAAGCGATCACGGACGTCAACTTTCCCCTTGAACGATCCCCCGATCTGGCTTAGCCTCGATTTGAGAAAAGGTTTTTCCAAACAGTTCTGATCGGGCTCGGCCATTGGCCGGGCCATGCTCCGGCCTGTAAGAGAAAACCTTTTCCCAACTCAGGATTCTCGATGGCATCGGACGATCAGCCTGTTCCGGTTTTCCCCAAGCCCGTCACCTTGCGTGACGTGGCGGCGCGGGCCGGCGTCAGCGTCGCCACGGCCTCGAAGGCGCTCAATGACCAGGGGCGGATGACCGCCGAGACGCGCGAGCGCATCCGCGAGACGGCGCGCAGCCTGGGCTTCCGGCCCAACAGCCTGGCGCAGAGCCTGCTCAGGCGCCGCTCCTTCACCGTCGGCCTGCTCACCAACGATACTTATGGCCGCTTCTCGCTGCCGCTGATGTCGGGCATTTCGGACGCGCTGGTCGACAATGGCGTCTCGGTGTTCCTGTGCAATGTCGAGGAGGATCCGCGGCTGGGCCAGTTGCATGTCGAGGCCATGCTCGACAAGCGCGTCGACGGCATCATCGCCACCGGCAAGCGCATCGACCGCCATCTGCCCGTCGATCTCGCCAATCTGCGCATCCCGGTGATCTATGCCTTCACCCAGCCCGATCCCGACGCCGTCGCCTTCGTCTCGGACGATGCCGACGGCGCGCGGCTGGCGGTCGAACATTTCTGCCGGCTTGGCCGCAGGCGCATCGCCCATGTCAGCGGGCCGGCGAGCTTTGCCGTGGTGCACGCCCGCGCCCAGGCCTATCGCGACGTGCTCGCCGAAAACGGGCTGCCGGTCACCGCGCCGCTGCTCGGCGCCTGGTCGGAAGCCTGGGGGCATGAAGCGGTGGCGCAATTGTTCGACGGCAAGAGCGAACGGCCTGACGCCGTCTTTTGCGGCAACGACCAGATCGCGCGCGGTGTCATCGATGCCTTGCGCGAGCGCGGCCTCGACGTTCCAGGCGATGTCGGCGTCATCGGTTTCGACAATTGGGAGATCGTCGCCGAAGCGACGCGTCCGCCGCTGACCTCGGTCGACATGAACCTGGTCGCCCTCGGGCGCGAGGCCGGACTGACCCTGCTTTCCCTGGTCGGCGGTCAGCCCGCCGCGCCGGGCATTCGAAAACTGCCGTGCCGGCTGGTGGTGCGTCAGTCCTGTGGCCGCCCACCGGACGGCTGAAAACGCAGCGCCGCGTGACCGGCGCCAAGCCGCGCACCGCGGCCAACCCTTGGAGGAGGAGAATATGAGGAACGTGATTGCCAAACTGGCCCTGGCCGCTGCCGTACTGGGCGGTGGTCTCGGCGCTGCCGCCGCCGACACCGCCAACATCTGGGTGCGCGCCGACGGCTCGAATTTCATGCCGCGCATCGTCGATGCCTACAACAAGGCGCATAAGGACCAGATCAAGCTCGACATCATCCCCAATGCCGAGATCATCCCGAAATATGGCGCCGCCGCCGCCGGCGGGACAGCGCCCGACGCGCTGTCGCTCGACCTGATCTACACCCCTTCATTCGCCGCCGCCGGGCAGTTGGAGGACATCACCGACTGGGCCAAGTCCCTGCCCTATTTCGCCAGCCTGTCGCCCGCGCACGTCAAGACCGGCACCTACAAGGACCACATTTACGGCCTGCCTTTCTCGGCCGACGCCTCGGTGCTGATCTGGAACAAGAAGCTGTTCAAGCAGGCCGGCCTCGACCCTGAAAAAGGCCCCGCCAACTGGGCCGAAATCGCCGCCGACGCCGAGAAGGTCAACGCGCTTGGCGGCAACATCAAGGGCTTCTACTTCTCCGGCAATTGCGGCGGCTGCAACATCTTCACCTTCACGCCACTGATCTGGGCCTCGGGCGGCGACATCCTCAGCGAAGACGGCTCCAAGGCGACGCTGGACAGCCCGCAATTGCGCGGCGCCATCGATCTCTACCGCTCGATGGTCAAGAAGGACCTGGTGCCGGCAGGCGCGCAGACCGACACCGGCGCCAACTTCTTCGCCGCCTTCGCCGCGGGCAATATCGGCATCTCGCCCTCCGGCGCCTTCGCCATCGGCGCGCTCAACACCCAGTATCCCAATGTCGATTACGGCGTCACCTTCCTGCCGGGAAAGGATGGCGGCTGGTCGTCCTTTGCCGGCGGCGACAATTTCGTCGTCACCAAGGGCACCAAGAAGCTCGCCGTGGTGAAGGAGTTCCTGGATTTCGCCTATTCGCTGGAAGGCCAGACCATCCTCGCCAAATATGGCAGCCTGCCGGTACGCGGCGACATCGCCAAGGATGCGCTGAAGGATCTCGATCCGCGCTACCAGGTCGCCGCCGAGGCCATGGCCAAGGGCAAGACGCCCTATTCGGTGGTGTTCAACGATCTGATCAACTCCGCCAACGGCCCGTGGACGCAGATGATCAACGAGGTCTTCTTCGGCGACGATGTCGATGGCGCCATCGCCAACGCGCAGGAGACCATGCAGTCGATCATCGACCAGGCGCCGCAGAAGTAGCGGCCGCCTGCCGGCCGCCCGCCTGTCTCCCTGGGCGGGCGGTCGGCGTGCTCCTTACCCTCCCTCTTGTGGAGAGGTAGGGCGGCCAACTGGATGCGACGCAAGAACAGGCAAAGCATGACCACCATCACCGCAAGCACCACCGCCCCGCCCCGCGCCCGAAAACTCGTCGGCGCCGGGCGCCGGCAATGGATCGGCCTCATCTATGTCGCGCCGGCGGTCGCGCTGGTCATGGTGTTCTTCGTCATCCCGCTCGGCATGACGGCGTGGATGTCGCTGCACAACTGGCCGCTGATGGGCGAGCACGCCTTCGTCGGCCTCGACAATTACGGGGCGATCCTGCGCGACACCAGGTTCTGGAACGCACTCAAATTCACCGGCTACTACACGGTGGTCGTCACAATCGCGATCTTCGCCGTCGCCTTTCCCTTGGCGATCTTCATCGAGAAACCGCGGCCGCTGACCAACCTCTACCGCACTTTCTTCTTCATGCCGGCCGTGGTTGGTTTCGCCTCGGCGAGCCTGCTCTGGTCATGGCTGCTCAACGTCGATTCCGGCCTGTTCAGCCCGGCCGCCTACGACCTCGGCCTGATCGACAGGAAGTTCAACCTGCTCGCCACCTTCCAGCCGGCCTTCTGGTCGATCATCGCCATGGTGGTGTGGAAGGTCGCCGGCTTCACCATGATCATCCTGATGACCGGCCTGCAATCGATCCCGCAGGATCTGCAGGAGGCCGCCGTCATCGACGGCGCCGGACCGTTCGCGCGGTTCCGGGCGATCACCTTGCCGCTGATGCGCCGCACGCTGGCGCTGGCGCTGATCCTGTCGGTCGCGGGCTCGATCCTTGCCTTCGACCAGTTCTACATCATCCTGCGCGGCGGGCCGCGCAACCAGACGCTGACGGCGGTCTACTGGATCTTCAACCAGTCCTTCGTGTCGTTCAAGCTCGGCTATGGCGCGGCACTCTCCATGGTGCTGCTGGTCATCCTGGTGGCGCTCAGCCTCATCCAGCTGTGGCTGTTGCGCAAGCCCGAGGGGCTCGACTGATGGCGCAGGCGATATCAGCCAGAGGCAAGTTTGCCGCCCGCCTCGCCAGGCACTCCACCGGCATCATCGCCTCGGTGCTGTTCGTCGCGCCCATCGTGTGGACGGCGCTGTCGGCCTTCAAGCCGGCGGCCGAAGCGCGCCTGCCGCCGCTGCCGCCCTGGCCGACCACGGGCTTTTCGCTGGAAAACTATGCCACGCTGAACTCCTTCGGCGACGGGCTCTGGGTCTCGGCGCAGAACAGCATCTATGTCTCGGTGATGACCGTCTTGCTGTCGGTCATCGTCAGCGTGCTGGCCGGCTACGGCTTTTCGCGCTTCCGCTTTCCGTTCAAGGACCTGTTCTTCGTCCTCATCCTGTCGACGATCATGATCCCGTTCCAGTCGATCCTGACGCCGATCTTCCTGGTGCTGACCAAGCTTGGCCTGCACAACACGCTGACCGGCCTGGTCGGCGTCTATGTGACGCTGCAATTGCCGTTCTCGATCTTCATGATGCGCAACGCCTTCGACGCGGTGCCGCGCGAGATCGAGGAGGCGGCGCGCATGGACGGCGCCGGCAACGCCACCATGCTTTTGAAGGTGATGCTGCCGCTGGTCTGGCCGGGCGTCGTCACCATCGCGCTGTTCGCCTTCCTCGGCGCCTGGAACGAATTCCTCGCCGCCCTGGTGCTGATGACCGACCAGTCCAAATTCACGCTGCCGGTGATGATGACGGCACTGCAGTCGGGCCGCTTCGGCGCCATCGACTGGGGCGCCGTGCAGGCGGGCGTCACCGTGATGATGGTGCCGTGTCTCATCCTGTTCCTCGCTTTGCAGCGCTTCTACATCCGCGGCCTGATGGCCGGGGCCGTCAAATAACAGACTGAATGGAGTGAGTTCATGACCGAATCGCCATCCCCCCGCCCCGCCCCGAAGCGAAAGCCGAAACTCGCCTTTCGGCCGCTGCCGGTGCCGCAGGTCGATGTGCACGGCTTCTGGGGCGACCGGGCCGATGCGGTGGCGACCCGCACCGCCGACATCCTCTACGAGCGCTGCGTCGAGGCGCGCATGCTGGAGCAGATCGATCCGGACCGCCCCTCGCCCGGCATCGTCATTCCCTTCCACTCGCCCTCGCCCGATGAAGCGGACCGCCAGGGCGCCGAATTCACCGGCTCGACGGTGACGACGCAGATGTTCTGGGATTCCGATCTCGGCAAGACGATCGAGACCGCGGCCTATTCGCTCTACCGGCGCAAGAACCCCGGGCTGGAGAAGAAGATCGACGCCGTCATCGACATGTACGGCAAATTGCAGCAGGAGGACGGCTATCTCTCCAGCTGGTACCAGCGCATCCAGCCCGGCAAGCGCTGGACGAACCTGCGCGACTGCCACGAACTCTATTGCGCCGGCCACCTGATCGAGGGCGCGGTCGCCTACTACCAGGCGACGGGCAAGCGCAAGCTGGTCGATATTATGTGCCGCTACGCCGACCACATCGCCTCGGTGCTGGGACCAGAGCCCGGCAAGAAGAAGGGCTATTGCGGCCATGAGGAGATCGAGCTGGCGCTGGTCAAGCTGGCGCGGGTGACGGGCGAACAGAAATACATGGATCTGGCGAAGTACTTCATCGACCAGCGCGGCCAGCAGCCGCATTATTTCGACGAGGAGGCGCGCGCCCGCGGCGCCGACCCCAGGGCCTATCATTTCAAGACCTACGAATACAGCCAGTCGCACCGGCCGGTGCGCGAGCAGGACAAGGTCGTCGGCCACGCGGTGCGTGCCATGTACCTCTATTCGGGCATGGCCGACATCGCCACCGAATATGGCGACGATAGCCTGCGCGTGGCCCTTGACCGGCTGTGGGACGACCTTACCACGAAAAACCTCTACATCACCGGCGGGCTCGGCCCGTCGGCGCACAATGAGGGCTTCACCAGCGACTACGACCTGCCCAATGAGAGCGCCTATGCCGAGACCTGCGCCGCCGTCGGCCTGGTGTTCTGGGCAAGCCGCATGCTCGGCATGGGGCCGAACGCCCGCTACGCCGACATGATGGAGCGCGCGCTCTACAATGGCTCGATCTCCGGCCTGTCGCTCGACGGCGCGCTGTTCTTCTACGAGAACCCGCTGGAAAGCCGGGGCCGGCACAACCGATGGAAATGGCACCGCTGCCCCTGCTGCCCGCCCAATGTCGGGCGCATGGTCGCCTCGATCGGCAGCTATTTCTACAGCCTGGCGGACGATGCGCTGGCCGTGCACCTCTACGGCGATTCCACCGCCCGCTTCGACATCGCGGGCACGCCGGTGCAGCTCACGCAGGCAAGCCGCTATCCCTGGGACGGCACCGTGGAGATCACGGTCGATCCGCAAGCGCCGGTGGAGTTCACGCTGCACCTGCGCATCCCTGGCTGGAGCAGCAGCGCGACGCTTGAGATCAATGGCGAGGCGGTCGACCTCGAAGACATGACCAGCGACGGTTATGCCGCGATCCGGCGCAGCTGGCAGAAGGGCGACCGCGTCCGGCTCGATCTCGAAATGCCGATCGAGCGGCTCTACGCCAATCCTGAGGTCAGGCAGGATGCCGGCCGCGTCGCGCTGTCGCGCGGGCCGCTGATCTACTGCGTCGAGGCATCGGACAATGACAGCCGGCTGCATCGCCTGACCTTGCCGCGCACGGCACGCATAGAGGCACATGAGGCGCCCGGACTGCTGGGCGGCGTGGTGACGCTTTCAGCTGCGGCACGCGCCGACGCCGGCGACGGCTGGCAGGATGGGCTCTACCGACGTGAGCCGCCGGCCAGCGTCGAGACGCGCCTGACCGCCATCCCCTATTACGCCTGGGACAACCGTGAACCGGGCGAGATGCTGGTGTGGCTGCGGGATGGCTGAGGCTTCCTGCTGCTCGACTATGTCCGGCTTGATTGGGCGGCGGCCGCCGGCAGCGCCGCGCTCGGTGCCGCTTGCGGGGCGCTGTTGTCGATATGCGCCCAGGCCGGCCGTTCGAACAGGAACATGCCGAAGCCGACCCGCTGGATGATGAGGTAGAGCACGACGGGGCTGATGATCGAGACCAGCAGCACCGCCAGGCTAAGCACGCCGGTATCGGTCAGCAGGCCGCTTGCCAGTGCGGCGCCACGGAAGAGCGACATCGGGATGGTGAAAGCGACATAGACGACCAGCGAATGTTCGCCGAGCCAGCGCAGCCATTCCATCGAGGCGAATGTCGACAGCAAGCCGCCAAGCACGCAGAGCGCCACCGCGCCAGCGACGGCCAGGGTGAGATGCAGCGGCGGCCATGCCGCCAGCCCCATCTGCATACCGACGGGATGCATGGCATATCCAGGCGAATAGACGAGCAATCCATTCACGATCGCCCACACGAGCAGGCCGGCAGCGGCAAGCATCGGGCGGGGCTGCGTCCATTCGACGAGGCGGAACACCAGCGGCGCCATGACGAAGCCGACATGAAAGAACACGAAATAGGCCGCGAACTGTTCGACCGCATAGCTGTCGGGACGCGGCGCCCACATCTGCAGTGCGGCAGCGATGGGGATGACGACCCAGGCCGGCACGCGGAACTGCCGCAAGAGCTTGGCGGCAAGGCCGAACACCGCCAGCATGTAGATGAACCACAGCACGCCATAGGGCTGGACGACGGCCATTGCCAGATCGTGCAGCATGCCGCCGGGATCCCGGCTGAAGATGCCGATCTTGAGCCCGATCGAGATGATCGCCCACAGCACGTAGAAATAGAGATAGTGGACGACGCGCCGGTCGATGTAGCGCCGCCACGGCCGGTCGATCACCTGCGACAGGAACAGGCCGGAGATCAGGAAGAATTCCGGCATGCGGAACGGCGTCGCGAAGCCGATGACATAGTGCAGGAAGCCGACGCCGCCCGTGTACTCGCCCGTATTGTAGGCCGCGTACATCATGACCACGAGGATGATCGAGAGGCCTTTGGCCGTGTCCACCCACGGCATGCGCATCGGGCTGTTCATGGCAAATCCATCCGGGGGCCGGCCGAGGCGGCCAGCCATCATCCGGCGACATCTAGCACCATCAGGCTTCCCAGATCGTAAACACGGCTGGTTTTGGGGGTGCGAGGCGATATCAACAGCTGCCTTCCGGCAGATCCCATGGTCGCGTGGGCGTCGAAATCGCCACAACTTCCACCGTCGGCGCTGCCCCTCACCTGCCTGCCGGCATCCTCTCCCCGTAAACGGGGCGAGGGACGCTGTTGTCGGCTATTTCGCCAATCGCCAGCGTTGCAGAAAATGCGCCGGCGTTGCGGCCAGGCCCTCTCGCCCCGTTTACGGGGAGAGATGTCCGGCAGGACAGTGAGGGGCAGCGCTGACGTCGACCGTTGGATAACGGCCCATGACGCAGTTACTTTCGAGCCTTGGAAGTATTCAGCGCCACGGCGGCCCGCACCAGCGCCTTCAGCGCCTCTTCGTCGACTTCCTCACCCTTCTGAAAATCGATCGCCCGCCGCGTGTTGCCTTCGAGGCTGGAGTTGAACAGCCGCGTGGGGTCGGGCAGCGCCGCGCCCTTGGCGAAGGTCAGCTTGACGATGCTCTTGTAGGTCTCGCCGGTGCAGATCATGCCGTCATGCTCCCACACCGGAACCCCGCGCCACTTCCAGGTCTCGACGACATCGGGATCGGCTTGATGGATAAGCGCGCGCAGCCGGCCAAGCATGTCGCCGCGCCAGTCGCCGAGTTCCGTGATCCTGCCGTCGATCAGTTCGGAGGCGGATTTGCGCTCCTGCGATCCGGTCATGCTGTTCTCCTCGAGACTTGGACAATAATGCGCTCACATGCGCTCGCCAGGCAATTGGCTGGCCTGCTTCACCCAGGCGCTGAATTGCGCCTCGTCAAACGCGTCGTCCTCATGGATGTCGAGGTAGCGCGTGTCCCGACTTTTGGATTCGCCCGGCGGCACCGGATCCAGCGACATGCCGCGAAAGAAGGTCACCTTGATGTATCTGGTGAAGCAATGGAAGCTGAGGAACCAGCCTTCGCCCTCGATGCCGTAGAAAGGCGAGTTCCATTTCACCGCCTTGTGCACGCCGGGCACGGTGCGCCCGATGAGCGCGTCGAGCCGCCTGCCCATCTCGCGCTTCCAGCCCGGCATCGCCGCGATATAGGCCTGCACCGGAGCGTCGCCATAACCCTTGGCGATCTGCGGATTGTCGCCGGAAAGCAGCTTCGGCTCAGCCTTGGCCGGGGTCGACTTGACCATGCGCCTTCCTCCTATCCGTTGGCCCGCTGTGCGCTGCGTCCTTTCGCGACATAGGGCAGCACGAACATATAGAGGCCGCTGAACAGCATAAGGAAGAGCGGCGGCAGTGGCGAATAAACCACCCAGGCCGGCGGCTGTCCAAACGCCATGGTGACGAAATTGGCGACGACGGTCGCCGTGAAGATGATCGACAGCCAGCGATGCGCCTGCCTGATCCATGTGCTCCAGTCCAAAATGACCTCCTGTGAAACGTGTGGAACCAGGCGCGCTACCAGCGCGCCAGCTGAGTGATCTGGATGAGATTGCCGCAGCCGTCATTGAGCTTGGCGATGGTCGAGCCGGTCACCTCGGTCGGCGCCGTGGCGAATGTGCCGCCGCGCGCCTTTATGCGCTCATGATCGCCCTTGATGTCGTCGGTGAAGAACATCACCGCCGGCTGGCCCTGCTCGAACATCGCCTGCTGATAGGTTTTGGCGGCCGGCTGGTCGTTGAGGGCCAGCTGCAGCTCGGTGCCCTCGGGCTCGTCCGGCGAGGCGACCGTCAGCCAACGGAACGGCCCATTGCTGAAATCGGCCTTCTTGGTCAGGCCGAGCACGCCGGTGTAGAAGGCAAGCGCCTTTTCCTGGTCGTCGACATAGATGCTGGTCAGTTTGATCTTCATCGTCTTTCTCCATGGGTTTTGCTGGCGGTGTGCCGCCCGGTGAAGTCAGGGGTTGGGTTCGATCGGCCGGCGGAGCAATTCCAGGAAAAGTGTGAAACGGTTTTCCGTCCGGAATTGCGTCAAAACAACGGGTCTAATCTGTCCGGTCGAGAAGCTGCTCCAGCTTCTCGAAGAATTGCGGCCAGCCCATCTTGGCGCCGCCATAGGCGCGCCGCTGCTCCGGCCGGAAGCCGGATTGCTCCATCCGCAGATGCGTTCCGGTTGGCGTCGGGGTGAGCGTGAAGGTCACCACGCTCCTGAGATCGAACGCCGGATCCTGGTGCGCGAGGTTCCAGGTGTAGGACAGCGTCCTGTTCGGCTCGACGGCCAGCACCTCACAATCGAGCACGCCGCCCCAATCGGCGCTGATGTTGAAGCGGTGGCCGACATCAGGCTTGAAATCGTTCTTCATCAGCCACTCCTCGATCAGATGCGGTTGTGTCAGCGCGCGCCAGAGTTTTTCCGGCGGATGGGAAATCTGCCGCTCGACGACGACAGTGCGGTTTTCAGTGGCACTATCGTTCACTGATCCATCCTTTTGAGCAAATCCTCGAGATCATCGAACCGGCTCTCCCAAAACCCGGCCATCTGGCGTGTCCAGTCCATCAGCGGCGCCAGCGCGCCAAGCTGCGCGCTGTAATGCGTCTGGCGGCCTTCATGGCGGTCGCGCACCAGACCGGCCTGCTTGAGCACGCCCAGATGCTTCGACACCGCCGGCTGCGACACGCCGGACTGGCTCGTCAGCGCCCCCACCGTCTGCTCGCCCTGGCGGCACAGCCGTTCGAAGATCGCCCGCCTGGTCGGGTCGGCGAGCGTCCTGAAGAGCATGTCATGGGTTTCAGGCATGTCAGATCGATAACCCGTTGGCTATTGGTTGACGTATAACCACAGGGATATATGTTCGTCAAGAGCAAGATTGGAGCGGCAGGAATGATCCTGGTCACCGGAGCCACCGGCCATGTCGGGCGCGCCGTCGTCTCGAGCTTGGTGTCATCAGGCCATGAGGTCGCCGCGCTGGTCCGCAAGCGCGAGGCGGGGCAAGGGCGCCTGCCCCGGGAAACAGCACTACGCGTCGGTGACTACGAGGATGCCTCGACGCTCAAAGCAGCCTTCACCGGCGTCGACAGGCTGGTCCTGATTTCAAGTGATGGCGCTGTGGATGCGGTCACGCGCCATCACGCCAACGCCATCGCGGCCGCGACGGCGGCGGGTGTGCGCCACATCACCTTCACCAGTATCGTCGATATCGGCGAGAACTCGCCCTTCTACTACGCGCCCGCCTATCGCGACGCCGAGCGCCGGCTGGCCGCCAGCGGCGTGCCCTCGACCATCCTGCGCTGCGGCCTCTACAGTGATTTCATCCTCGACACATGGCTTGCGCCCGCCTCGGGACAATTGGTGCTGCCTGCCGGACAGGGCCTGGTTGCGCCGGTCTCGCGCGATAATGTTGCAGCAGCCGTCGCCGCGGTGGCGACTGGGGCTCACACATCCCGCGCGGTCTACACGATCACCGGAGGCCGGGCGCTGGGCTTCAACGAAATCGCCGCCTGCTATGGCGAGGCGACAGCACGGCCCCTGCGCTATCACCCCTGCTCCCTCAGCGAATATCTGGCCTCGGCGTCGGCGCGCCTCGACGAACCCTGGCCGCGGGCCTTCACGACGCTGTGCGCCTCGATCGCCGAGGGCCGCTATGGCGGGGTCTCCCGAGACTTCGCCATACTCACGGATAGGCAGCCGGAGAGCTTTCGAGATTTCCTGGCTCGCGCAATGTCCGCAATGCCGGCGGAAGGCTAGATGGCGCCATGGGCGCGGCCGATCTCCTGCGCCACCAGTTCCTGCAACTGCCACAGATTGCGGTCGCGTATACCGCAGGCGTCGAGGTGGCGGATCGTCTCGAACAGATACTGCGCGCCCGAGCCCCAGTGGCCGACGGCCCTGGCCAGCGTCGCCGCGACCGCGGGCTTGTCGAGCTTGCCGGCATAGCGCGGATTGGCGGGATCGACGACGAAGCCGAGCGCCCGGCTCGCCCTGCCCTCGGAGCTGACCTGCAGCCAGCGCGGCACGTTGACGGCGGGCAGGATGGTCATCTCGCGGCGCAGCAGCGCTTCCAGATTTTCGGCGACCGGCTCGGCGATTTCGAACACCATGCCTTGGCACTGGCCGCCGCGGTCGAGCGCCATCATCAGGCCGGGCTGTTCGAGTGTGCCGCGAAAGCGCTGCACCGTGAAGCAGAACGACCGGTGCCAGCCCCGCGCCACCGCGCGCTCGCCACCCCTGACCTCGCCGGCCGGCTTCCACAGCAGCGAGCCATAGGCGAACAGCTTCAGCGGCCCGGGTGGCGCCGAGGCCAGGATCTCGTCGCGAAACCGCACATAGTCGGCGTCCGTCATATAGACCATGCCCGGCGTCGGCCCGGCATCCGCGACCACGCGCATGGTCCGCGCCACCAGCGCCTCGGTCAGCGCCATCGGCGCCTTGCGCGGTGGTGGGGCGGGAATTGGCTTTTTCATGTTCGTGCCATGGCCCATCGCCACAATGTTGCTGAAGGCAGAACGATTCTCAAGGGCGAGCCGGATGAACACAGGCAATCGCTTCAGGTTGAAGTTCGCACAGTATTTTTATGCAGACGTTTGCGCCACTCCTCACCAGCCTTGCGGCAGCGTCAACTTGCGCAAGGCCAAACTTGGCCGTCGTCTGAAGAAGAAGGCAAGCAGGACGGGCCGATAGCTTACTTCGCGTCCGGTTTGCTGGAGGGCTTAAATGCCTCTCCTGATTTAAGGTCAGCCCACGTCACGATTCTCATCAGCCCGAATCCGTGCGATCGATCGAGGAAAGGCACTTGTTCCTCTGGCGAGTCAATTTTCAGATTTAGGTTCACGCCAATTGGCAACACGCGGCCTGTTACCAGCTGGCCGTTTGGAAGCAAGATGACGCCTGCGTCTGCTTCGCCGCGCTCTCGCATCTCGGCAATGCCCTGTTGGAGCCAAACCCAGTCCACCGCAGTAAGCGCAATATCTGCATGGCGGTGATATGCCGTATCGAGTACCAAGTCGGACGCTTCCAGACAGACATCCCATGCCGATAACAGCGTTGGAGCCGAGATATCGGCGACCTTGTTCATCGCATAGTTCTTGCGCAATCCGAGCATCCGGCGCAGCAAATCATACCGCCCAGGAAGCGCGCCCCACAGGCCGCCCTCTCGTTCGATCTGACGATACACATACAAAACTCTGGCCGTTGCTTCTCTCAAATGGTCTGCGATCTTCTCCACCCAATCAGGTGGAATGGGCTCGCCCGAGAGACCTTGCTTTCGCTCGTCAAAAACCAGGCAGCCATTCAGTCCAATATCAAAAAACAAATGGTGGTTGGACGAGCCGCCAAAGAATTCTTTGACGAGCCATCGGAGCAAACGCTCATTGTCATCGTCGTCATCGTGGAGGGGATCGTCGTAGAAACGGAACGGTTCGTCGGGTGGCGAGACGTTTTCGGCCGCATCGGCTAGCAGCCGCATTTCGTCTATGGCTGTCATCAGTTCGATACGGTTCCATTTGAATCGTATCCGCAGGCCCGGATGGTCATGGTCGCGGATGTTGAGGCGCAACATACGATCGAAGCCTATCAGTAGTCCGAGCCGGAATGCATCGGAGCACCTGACCTCGCCCTCAAAGAAAATCTCGGGCCGGGTGAAGCTTTGGATCAAAGGCAAGCCCACGCTAGGATCGCGCCAGTCGCCAAGACCATTTCGCAGAGTGTTGCGCCTATGTTTTCTCACCGCAGGATTCATCACATAGGATCGGGCGTAGTCTCCGAGCACTCCCCAGAACTCACAAAGGAGCGGCTCAGACCGACGGCGTAAAACGTGGCGATCGGCTTCCCAAGTGCTGAAGCCTTCCACCTTTGGATCGCTCACTTCCTTCAGCAACGGATAGGCTGCCGTCGCAGTCGTAATCAGTGCATCCGAGTGCCCGGCTGGATCGTAGTCTCGACCATACTCATCCAGTTTCTCAACCAGCCAACCGTCTTTTTCTCCTATGACCCCACTCTTGCGACTAGCGTCATAGAAGGCGAACGGCGCCAGTCCGCACACCGTGATATTGTAGTCCGTCAAGCCGAATCCGCCGCCGTCTTTCCAAAGGAGGGCAAATCCATGCCCTCCGCTGCGATCACCTTCTCGGGCTATAACTTCAAGCGCTGTCCAAATGCGCAGATCAAGTTCATCAGTCTCATTCTCAACCGAAGTGTCTGCCGCTCTTCTCTCAGCGCTATACGCATCCTTCCTATATAGGCAGACTGTAACGCTCGGAATCGCGTCCTCGGGGAAGTACACAGACCCGGTGATCTTCCACGCACTTGGGATGCGCGTTTCGAGGCAAAGCTTCTTTTTCACTATCGAAGGCGTCAGGCAAAGTATGTTCCGACCAGACCACGCGATAGCCCCTGAGACCGCATGGTCTATCAATGGAGACCATTCCGGTGAGACGAGAACAAAGCTAAAATCGTAGTCGCAGACCAAGGGCAGCAGGTTCTTTATCTCCTGCTCGTATGCAAGCAGCTCGGTCAATGCCTGCCGCCCCGTCTGAGCCGTCTTTTTAAGCTCAAAAAGCACAACGCTCTGTCTTTCGGGATTTATGCAAACGATGTCAGGCCGCAGCACTTCTCCAGCCGTAGCCGACACGTTTTTGTCGCCCGTCAGCAGCACCAGCATTTGCAAGGATTGCAGCACTTTTGCACCGGCCTGGATCGACGCGAGCCGCACAAGATGATCGATCGCAAACTGCGGGAACATCGTATCCGAATCGTGATTGGCGAGGCTTTTGATCTGCGCTGTGTCCAATACGAAGTTAGATAGTTCGTCCTTCGCTATGGCGCGAACCATCAGTTTTTGCAGCTGCTCTTCTGTTGCGAATGCATTTCTTGTCATCTTGATAACGCGCTGTTGTCCGCTTCCATGGATGGAGGAGCCATTCAATCGGCGTAGCGAGCTTTTGAAAAACTCACAACTACTTGGTTTGCTACCGCCGCCCTCCTTGAGCGCTTTGTTCGTTGCGTAGTGGGTAGCAGCCGGTATGAGCGCACCCTGCGCGGGGTGGCGGAATTGGCAGACCGCCGACTCAAAATCTGAGCCGCCTGACCCAAACGCTTGAAAGGACCCTCTTACCGCCCCGGCGCCGCACTCAGTTTGTTGTGCCGCTAGGCGGCCGGCGAGACGCCCACCGTTCGTTGAACTCGCACCCTAGACTAAATGGTAGACGTCGCAGCCGCAGGGCTCGGCCACTTCGCCAGCAGGCCGCGCAAATTCACCACCAACTCATGACACCAGCGGCATCGGCACCTTCAGCCCGTCGATCAGCGCATCTCGAAACAGCGCGATCGGGCGGCTGAGCCGTCCGGCGGGCGGGCGGTGCAGCAGCCAGGCGCGCACTTGCGGCTTGAAGTCGGGGCAGTCGATGACCTCGACGGCGTCGCGCCAGCGGCTGTCGGCGAAGGCGCCGGGCGTGACGATGCCGATGCCATGGCCGCGCGCCACCAGCGACATTCTGAGGTCGACGCTGAGCGCCTCCACCCCGACCTGGAACGGCAGCCTTGCCGCCTCGAAACTTTGGCGGATGAAGGCGCGAAACCCGCAGCCGTTTTCGTTCATCACCCAGGCAAAGCGCGACAGGTCGGCGAGCTTCGCCGGCTTCGGCACGCCAAGACCGGGGGACGCGACCAGCAGCACCGACTGCGCGCCGAGATCGTCGCAGACCAGCTCGTCCGGCGGCGCCAGGCCTTCGGCCAGGCACACCGCCACGGCGTCGAGTTCGCTGCGCGCCACCTGCTCCACCAGCCTTGGCGACCAGCCCGAGGTGATGCGCAGCGTCAGCTGCGGAAAGGCGGCGCGCAGCGTGTCGAGCGGCAGCGCTAGTGCCGCGTCGGAGAGATAGGGCATGACGCCCAGGCGGAACTCGCCCTTGACCTCGCCTTGCGGCGACACGCCCGCCCTGAGATCGTCCAGCGAGCGCAGCACCCGCCTTCCATGCTCATAGGCCTCGCGCCCGGTAGCCGTCGGCTTCAGCGGCTTCGACTGGCGGTCGAGAAGTGCTGTCGCCAGACCATCCTCCAGATTCTGGATGCGGCGCGTGACGCCCGGCTGGGTGAGGTTCAGCCTGGCGGAGGCGCCGACGATCGAGCCGGTTTCCACCACGGCGATGAAGGCTTCGAGGTCATGGATGTTCATGCACATCTCGCATAATCATTATCGAATTGATTGAATTGTAGCATGATAATGCTTCGGCATAAAGTCCTCAAACAATATGCAAGTTTATTGAGGACCTCATGCTCGACACCAAGGACGGCCAGCTGTGCGGGCGGCTGCCCGCCAGCACCATCACCGGCCCGCAGACGCTGCTCTTCGCCGCCTCCACCGGCATCATCGTCACCAATCTGTTCGCGCCGCAGACGCTGGTCGGGCTGATCGGCCCGTCGCTCGGCGCCAGCGCCGCCAGCGTCGGCCTCGTCGCCATGGCCACGCTGCTCGGCTATGCCGCCGGCCTGTTCTTCCTGGTGCCGATGGCCGATCTCGCCGAGAACCGCGCCTTGATCTTGCGCATGCTCCTGACGGCGGCCCTCGCGGCCGGCGTCGCCGTCTTCGCACCCACCATCGCCTCGCTGCTGGTCGTCCTGTTCGTCCTCGGTGCCGCCTGCTCGGCGATCCAGATCCTGGTGCCGATCGCAGCCTCGATGGCGCCGCCCGGCAAGGCCGGCCGCGTCATCGGCGATGTCATGAGCGGACTGATGATCGGCATCCTGCTGGCGCGGCCGCTGGCCAGCCTCGTCGCAGACGCCTGGGGCTGGCGCGCCTTCTACGGCCTCAGTGCTACCGCGCTCGTCCTGCTCGCCGGCGTGCTCGCCTTCACCTTGCCGCAGCGGCGCCCGGAAGCAAAGTCGTCCTACGGCGCGCTGATTGCCTCGCTGTTCGGCCTGCTGCGCGACGAGCCGGTGCTGCGGCGGCGTGCGCTCACCGCGGCGCTGGTGATGGCGGCGTTCAGCCTGTTCTGGACGGCGGTCGCCTTGCGTCTCGCACAGCCGCCTTTCGGCCTTGGCCAGCGCGGCATTGCGCTCTTCGCGCTGGTCGGCGCCGGCGGCGCCGTGGTCACGCCGCTGTTCGGCCGCGCCGGCGACCATGGCTGGACGCGATCCGCCACCATCGCCTGTCACCTCGTGCTGATCGGCGCTATGGCGCTCGCCGCCTGGGCCGGCGCCTCTCAGCCCGGTGCGTCATGGCAATCGCTGGTGCTGATGGGCGTCAGTGCCGTGCTGCTCGACATCGGCGTCACCGGCGACCAGACGCTCGGCCGCCGTGCCGTCAATCTGCTTCAGCCCGAGGCCCGCGGCCGGCTCAACGGCCTGTTCGTCGGCATCTTCTTCATCGGCGGCGCCATCGGCTCATTGCTGGCCGGCGCTGCCTGGACTTGGGGCGGGTGGACCTGCGTGTGCGCCATCGGCGCAGTCTTTGGCGCCACCGCCCTGGTGGTCGACTGGATCGGCGAGCCGGAATGACCGGGCGTTCTTACAATCACGCCGAGTAGCCCAAGGGAACTATGTTGCCGGCAAACTGTTTTAGTCCTTGCCGGAGGATGCCATGAACGATGCGTCGGCGACGCCCGCGGGTCCCGTCCTTTCATCGACGGAGCGCGTGAACACGCTGTCGCATTTCCATCGCGCCGAGATCGCGCGCATGGCGGGCTGGCGCGATCGGCTCGACAGGACCACGAACTGGGCGATCACCGTGGTGGCGGCGATGCTCTCGGTTTCGCTGTCGACGGCCAGCGCGCATCATGGCGTGCTGTTGTTCGCCATGCTGCTGATCCTGCTGCTTTTGTGGATCGAGGCGCGCCGCTACCGCTTCTTCGACTTCTACCGCGCCCGCGTGCGCCAGTTCGAGCGTCACTATTTCGCGCAGATCTTCTCGCCGCAGCCTGATTTCGCCTCGGATTGGCTGCTCATCGTCGGCGAAGGCCTGCGCGCGCCGAAATTCCTGCTGTCGCAACGTGCCGCCCTGGTGCGCCGCCTGCGCCGCAACTACATTTACCTTTTCCTCATCCTGCTGTTGGCCTGGGTATTGAAGATCTCGACACCCAGCCTGCAAACCGTCGGCACCAGGGTCGGCTTTGGCGGTTCGCTGCGCGAAGCGGTCGACAGCGCCGCCCTTGGTCCCATACCAGGCATCGCCATCGTCGCGTTCGTGGCCGCGTTCTACATTGGGCTGCTTGCCATAGTCGTGTTCGCGGCCGGCGACGACGGCGAACTCGCCTTTGGCGATGTCCACGTCTGACCGGATGATCGACTTCCAATTCCGGCAACAGGCGGCTGCAACGCAAAGGCCGGCCATGCGTTGTCATGGTCAGTCCGCCGCGACGTTTGAGGGAACCCATGAACCGGCAACCGGCAACGACGTCAGGCCGCCTCGCGGCCACCCTCGTGCTGGCCACCCTTGCCCTGGCACCGGCAAGCCGCGCCTTCGCCGCCCAGGCGCCCGGACATGCGTCGGGCATGGGCGGCTCGGCCGAGGGCCTGTTCGTCGCCGAGATCGTGCTTCTCCTGCTGGTCGGCCGCGGCCTCGGCGAAATCTTCCAGCGTTACGGCCAGCCGGCGATTATGGGTCAGCTGATCGGCGGCATCCTGCTCGGGCCCTCGCTGTTCGGATGGATATGGCCCGACGCCCAGCACCTGATCTTCTCCAGCGATCCGGCGCAGAAGGGCATGATCGATGCGGTGTCCCAGCTCGGCATCCTGCTTCTCCTGCTCCTGACCGGCATGGAGACGGATCTGCGCCTGGTGCGCCGCGTCGGGGCGGCCTGTTTTTCGATCTCGATCACCGGCGTCGTCGTGCCTTTCGCCTTCGGCTTCGCGCTGGCACAGTTCCTGCCGGACTCGCTGCTGTCCGACCCGCGGCAGCGCGTCGTCGCCGGGCTGTTCCTCGGCACGGCGCTGTCGATCTCCTCGGTCAAGATCGTCGCCATGGTGGTGCGCGAGATGAACTTCATGCGCCGCAATCTCGGCCAGGTCATCATTTCCTCGTCCATCATCGAGGACACGATCGGCTGGCTGGTCATCGCGGTGACCTTCGGCATCGCCACCAATGGCAGCCTTCAGGTCTTGCCGCTCATCACCACGGTGGCCGAGGTGGCGCTGTTCATGGTGTTTTCCTTCACCATCGGTCGCCGGCTTGTCTTCACGCTGATCCGCTGGAGCAACGACTCTTTCCGCAGCGAATACGCCGTCATCACGGTGATCCTCATCATCATGGGCGTCATGGCGCTGATCACCAACCTGATCGGCGTCCACACGGTGCTCGGCGCCTTCGTCGCCGGCATACTGGTCGGCGAATCGCCGATACTGTCCGACCACATTGAGAGCCAGTTGCGCGGCCTCATCACCGCGCTGTTCATGCCGGTGTTCTTCGGGATGGCCGGCCTGTCGGCCGACCTCACCGTGCTTACCGACCCGACGCTGGCGCTGCTGACGCTGGCATTGGTCGCCATCGCCAGCATCGGCAAGTTCGGCGGCGCCTTCCTCGGCGGCCGGCTGGCCGGCATGTCGCTGAAGGAAGCCACCGCCGTCGGCAGCGCCATGAACGCCCGCGGCTCGACCGAGGTCATCGTCGCCAGCATCGGCCTGTCGATGAACATCCTGTCCCACAATCTGTTCACGATGATCGTCACCATGGCCGTCATCACCACGCTGGCCATGCCGCCCATGCTGCGCTGGGCGCTCGGCCGCCTGCCGGTTGGACATGCCGAGAAGCAGCGCGTCGATCGCGAACTGCTCGACGAACGCGGCTTCGTTTCCAGGCTGGAGCGCCTGCTGCTGCTGGTCGACGACAGCCCGGTCGGCAAGTTCACCGCCTACCTTGCAGGCCTGGTCGGCGGCGGCAGCGGCATGCCGACCACTCTGCTTCATCTCCAGGATGGCAGGCTCGCCGGTCAGGTCGGCGACAAAGGCCCGGAACGGGCGTCCAGGGAGGTCAAGAAAGGCGCCGCCAGGAGCGCAAGGGCCGTCAGCAAGGCCGAGGACACGCTTGTCGACAGGGTCCACCTCACAGCCCGCACCGAGCTTCAGGCCAGCGCCGAGACAATCGCCGCCGAAGCCCGCAAGGGTTATGGGCTTCTGCTGGTCGGACTGGAGAACATGCTGACCGACAAAGGCACCTTCAGCGGCGCGCTGAAGGACGTCAGCAGCGGTTTCGACGGCCCGCTCTGCCTCGTGCTGAACGGCGCCAAGGCCGATGGAAAGATGCCGGTGCTGCGCGCCGGAACGACGATACTGGTCCCCGTCAACGGCACCGAGGTCGCGCGCCGCGCCGCCGATTTCGCGCTGGCGCTGGCGCGGCCGCACCGCGCCCGCGTCAAGGCGCTCTATGTCTCGCAAGCCAGGCAGGGCAGCCGGCCGGGCACGGTCTCGCACCGCCGGGAGGAAGCCGTGCTCAAGGATGTCGCCGATCTCGCTGACCGCTACGGCGTCGCCGTCGACACCGCGATCCGCACCCGCGCCACGGCGGACAGGGCGATCGCCAGGGAGGTGACCAAAGGCGCCGCGATGGTGGTGATGGGTGTCACCCAACGGCCGGGCGAAGAGCTGTTCTTCGGCGACACAGCGACGGCGGTGCTCGCCGCGGTCGCCTGCCCGGTCGTGCTTCTGGCCAGCGAACGCGTCAAGCGGGCCGACGCCAATGCCAACGAGGCGGCGGCCGAAATCAACGCCTGATCATTCCGGCGCAGCTATCGGAACTTACAGACCGAAGAACTGTCGCCCGATCATGTAGCCCAACGCCGCCACGACGAGCGGGAACAGCGCCGGCGCTGCCTTGCTGAAGAAGGAAACTTTCGTGTCCTTGGGCGGCACATAGCGTGCGTTGCCGAGATTCTTGGTCATTGCTACCCCGCGCCAAACCAGACAGTTTTGCGCATGTCGTTATCCCAAACCGCTGCGCGGTTCCGGCCGGCATGCATTAGCGGTAGTGTGCTGAGAGTTCTGCAAATTCGCTGAGAAGGGGCGGTCATGGCAGGCTGGTGATTGTTCACGTCACCGATTCCCTAGAAGGAACGCCACCATGACCAAGACTGAGAGTAAGACCGCCAGC
>NZ_NSFU01000032.1:0-54367 GCF_002294875.1 Mesorhizobium sp. WSM4312
GTCGATAGGATCAGGTCGTGATTTGACATTTGCGGCGCGGAACTGGATGGAGGATGGCCGGGCGAGGATAGAAATCGCGCCCGGCCGTTCCTGTCTACTTCTGTGCTTCGGCCGCGTCGGCCATCGCATTGGCGCCGTCCTCGGGTGACATGTCGGGCGTCGCTACGAACTCGGTAATGGCGTCCATGATCGCGCCGCGCATCTTCTGCGGGATGGTCATGTTGTGCGCCATCGAGCGGACCAGCGTGCCGTCCTTGATCGAAGCCTGCAGATCCTTCTGTGAGAGCTGCTGGCACGGATTGAAGCCCTTCGACAGATCGATATCGAGACGCGCGGGGATCGAGCCCTTGGCCTGGTTGAAGACCGTCTGGAAGTCGGGCGACAGGATCAGGCTGGCAAGCAGCTTCTGGCCGTCGATGTAATCCTGATCCTTTTGCTTGAAGAACACGACCGAGTCCGAGTTGAGGATGAAGCCGGGTTTGCCCCAATCGGTCGGTGCCTGGGCGCAGACATAGTCGGTGCCTTCCTTAAAGCCGGCGGCGGTCAGCAGGCCGATCGTCCAGTCGCCCATGATGTGGAAGGCTGCGTCGCCCTTGCCCACGAGCGCCGACATCGAATCCCAGTCGCGGCCAACCATGCCCGGATCCATGTACTTGCTCGTCATCAGGCGCATCTGCTGGAAGGCCTTGACCATCCCCGGGCTGCGCATGGATTCGACATCGCCCTCGACGAAGGCCTTGCGATAGAGACCGATGTCCTGGCCGTAGAGCACGACCTCGAACACCGTCGAATCCGTCCAGTCGGCCGTCGAATGCGAGATGCAGATCTTGCCAGAGGCGACGATCTTGTCGCAGGCTGCATTGAACTCGGCCCAGGTCTTGGGCATTTCCGTCACGCCGGCGGCCTGCATGACCTTCGGCGAGGCCCACAACCAGTTGATGCGGTGGATGTTCATGGGGGCGGCGACCCATTTGCCGGTCGGCTTCATCACCGGAAGCAATTCCGGCGCGACCACTTTTTCCCATCCTTCCGAGGCCGCCAGCTCGTCGAGGTCAGCGGTCATGCCGGTCTTGTTCCACTCGGCGATTTCCGGACCTTTCAGCTGCACGGCGGGCGGGGCATTGCCGGCGATCACGTCGGCACGCAGCTTGGCCAGCGTGTTGGCCGTGTGACCGGCGATCGAGGTCTGTTCCCATTTGCCGCCCTTGGCGGTGAACATCTCGCCGAGCTTGGCGATCGCCTGGGCGTCCGAGCCAGTCGCCCACTGGTGCAGCAGGTTCGTCTTGGGCTCGGCTAAGGCTGCTCCGGCGACAAAGGTGCACGCAACGGCGGCCGCGAGGGCGGTCATGACGCATTTCATAGTTTCACTCCCATATGGTGTTGCACGGTTCGTATCGACCGCTTATGGCCGCGGTTTGAAGCCGCCGCCGGCGAGATGCGTTAATCTCAAGTTCTTTCCAAGATGACATATTGGAGCTATCAGTCAACGATGTTTATGTTGGCCCATGACAAAACCTTCGCTTAGAACCTGGCTGATCGACAGGCCGTCCGCATCGCCGGAGAGCATGATTGTGCGCTGCCTGAGTGAACGCGGCGCCCTCTCGGCGTCGCAGATCGCACGCGTCACCGGCCTGGCGCGCTCGACGGTCTCAACCGCGCTCAATGGCTTGAGAAAATCGGGCATGGTGATCGAAGCCCCGACCAGTCGCGAGGGAATCAGAGCTATTGGCAGGCCAGCCGCGGCCGTGACGCTCAATCCGACAGCCGGTACCTGCGTCGGAATTCACCTCGGACTTCAGCAGATACGACTGATCGTTGCCGATGTCTCGCATTCCGTCATTGCCGAACAAACTATCCCCATGGCACTGGACTACCAACCGCAGCAGGCGGCCCAGATGGCCAAATCGGCAATTGCCCAATCTTACGAGGAAAATGGTCTGCCGATGGCGGGGCTCCTGGGGGTTGGGATTTCCGTCTCTGGTCCTGTCAGCCGCGATGGAGTGGTCCTGCGCGCCAGCATCGTTCCAACATGGGCCGGCGTCAACATACGAGATGTGTTCGGACCCGTGCTGGAGCGGCCGATCTTCGCCGACAACGAGAGCAACTGCTCGGCCATTGCGGAGCTGATGTGGGGCGCGGCAATCGGCCACGACGATTTCGTCCTGTTCAAGATCGATCTGGGGGTCGGTGGCGCCATTGTCCAGCATGGCCGGCTGGTGACGGGCATCGCCGGCGGCGCCGGCGAATTCGGGCACATCAGCATCGATCCCGGCGGCGATCTTTGTCGGTGCGGCAATCGCGGATGCCTGGAGCTCTATGCGAGTTTTGCCCGACCACTGGAACAGATTTCGCGTGTCATGCGGCGGCAGGTCACCATGGACGATGTCATCATGATGGCCAAGGAGGGCGACGTCAGGGCGTTGCGGATGATTGAGGATACCGCCGAGATCGCCGGCCGGGGTCTCGGCTTGATCGGCTCGGTGCTCAATCCGCCGCTCATCATCATCGGCGGCCAGATGGCGTTGGCGGGCGACATTCTGTTGACGCCGCTGATCGCGTCCTACGAACGCCACACGCTCATCAAGTCCCGCGATATCGCTCCGGCCCTGCGCACGCGAATAATCGTTGGCAAGCACACCGAGAACGATGCATTGCTGGGCGCGGTCGGACTCGTGCTGAGGCATCAGACGAAGGAACTGTCGCTCGGCTGATCAATCCAACAAACTGCCCCGCTACCCCATGCTGCGGGGAGGTGAGGAGGATCAACTCCTCGCGCTCGAAGGGGGAGCAGCTGCCCCTGGAACAATGTCGGTGTTTTGGGCCACCTTTATCCGCCAGCCCGACTGTTCTTCCTTCACAACCAAAAGCAGAATGCCTTTGCGTGTACCGGCCGGTGAGCCATCCGGAGCAAATGCACCGGTCAGGGTCCACGCATAATGTACCGATGCAAGGCCGGGAGCTAATTCAACAACCGACGAGACAAAACCCTCCAATCGGCTGTCACGAAACATCGTTTCATGCGTTGCGCGGTGCGCCCCCTCGATCTCGGCGCGATTCTTCCACCACATTCCCACGACATTGACGAAATTGGCCTCCTCGGAGAACAGCGCTGCGAAATCGTCCATATCGTGCCTGTTCCACGCATCGGCAAAGGCCGTCGCGATATCTTCAGGTTTGCTGACCACCAGTGCCATGGCGAAAATCTCCTTGCATTTCTGCTGGCTTGCGGTTTCAAGCATAGCACGGTCGCTATCAATTACAGGTCCCGCCGCACGCTTCTTCCGTGGCTGCGAGACAGAACAGCCATGGGACCTCCGCACAGTCAACTGCGAAGACCGTCACGGATGGACGAGAAATAGCGGTCGGTTCCTACCTGCCCGCCCTTCAGCGCAACCTCCAGCCCGTCAATCGCTTTGACGTGCGAATGAGCAACGCAAAGTGGGGAACCAGGCGAGGCGGGCAGAGGCATCCTGACGGTCAGAGCGTCGACGCCCATTTGTCCAAGCGCATGGCTTGACGTGTCACCGCCGGCAACGACCACGCGCCGCAAGCTCTGCTCGTCAGTCAATTGGCGCAGCAGCGCACCAAGGCCGCGGCCAAGCTTGTGGCGGGCGCCGTCCTGCCGGTCGATTTCGGCGCCCCTGTCGGCTGCAGGGCCAAGCGCGGTGTAGAGGATGACGCTTCGTCCGGCTCGCAGGCTGGCGCGGCCGCTTGCCGCCGCACGCGTGATCGCCTGCTGCGAAGCCTCCGAAACCAGTTCGACAGGATCGACCTCGATGCCGTCGAAGCCGTCGCTCAGGGCATGCCGGATCTGTCGTTCGGTGGTCGGCGAGCAACTGCCCGACACGACGGCGATCCGGTCGGCAGCGCCTGGCGGCGTGAAGCCTGGTCCGGCGCCGACGATGTCATTCGACGCCCATTCGGCCAGCAACGCATACTCGACGCCGGACGAACCGGCGACAAAAGAGCCGCCCGGCTTGCGCATGCGCCATATCTCCTTGCCTGCAAGGGCCTGGGTCTCGCGACTGTCGACGTCGACAAGCACGATGGCCGCGCCACGGTCCACGAAGCGATCGAATGCCTGCGACCGCTGCTCCGACTGCAGTGTCGCAAGGTCAATCAACCCCGACGTGAGATCCGTCTGCCGCGACAGATGGATCAGCAGGTCCGATTCATCCATCGGCGTCGTCGGGTGGCGGCTCATCACCGGATGGCGGTCGATGCGGAAATACTGGTCGCGATAGGCCGCGAACAGATGGCCGAAGGCGGTGTAGCGCTTGAGCTGCGGCGCGCCGACCAGCAGCGGCACGCTATCCTGTTTGAAGACCTCGCGGCCGATCTCGATCGCCCGGCCGATGCTGCCGATCGTCGGGCTGGAATCGAAGGTCGAACAGACCTTGTAGTGGCAGATTTCGGCTTTCAGCGTCTTCAGCCAGGCGAAGGCGTCGCGCAGATGCGTGTCCATCCAGTGCGGCGTCTCGCTGCGGCTGGTGCCGGCCAGCCCGACCGCCTGGCAATGCTTGAATTGGGCAAATAGAGCCTCGTCCGGCTGCCTCATGAACAGCACCGTCGGCACGCCGCCGAGCTCCAGCGCTTCCATGACGTCGGTCGAGCCGGTGAGGTCGTCGCCATAATAGCTGAGCAGCAGGTTATGCATGACCTCAGGCCGCCTTGCCGTCGCCGAACTTTTCGATCGACCGTGCCAGTTCGCGATGCTTCAGGGCGAAGTTCGCCAGCGGGACGCCCTCGACCGCCGCTTGCCAGGCTTGCTGGACGGCGCGCACGCCGGCGCCTGGCCCGTCCGGATGGCTGACGATGCCGCCGCCGCAGAGATAGAGCAGGTCGACCGTGCGGCCGGTTCGTTCGTAGGTCTCGGGCGCCTGCCCGCCCCACTGGCCGGAACCTGCGACCGGCAGCGAGCAATCATCAGGCGAAAAGATCGGCGTCGTCACTGCCTTGAAGGATTCGATGAAGGATGCATCCGGCTCCCAATATTTCGAAGCGATGCCGTTGATCTGGAACTGGTCGACGCCGAGCAATCGCCAGAACTGCTGCCAGACCTTGAAATCCATGCCGAGGCCGGGGTGGCGGGTGAGGATGTCCCAGCCGTTGCGATGGGCGTGCAGCACCAGGCTGGAGCGTTTCCTTAAGTAGGCCATGCCGCCGAAGCCGATGGAGTTGATGTTGATCACCGCGCAATTGCCGCCGGCCTTCGCCACCAGATCGTGGTTGCGCATCATCTCGTCCGGGTCGGCATGCGAGATGCCGAAGGCATACATCACCTTCCTGCCGGTCTTCTGCTCGTGGTCGAGGATCAGCGGCATGATCGCCTTCACCCGCTCGGCCAGCGGCGAGTAGGCCGGGCTCATCAGCTTTTCGTCGTCCTTGATGAAATCGACGCCGGCCTCAATCAATTCGCCGACCATCTCGGCTGTCTCATGCGGCCGCAGCCCCAGCGCCGGCTTGACGATGGTGCCGATGATCGGGCGTCCCACGATGCCGGTCAGCTTGCGGCTGCCGGCGACGCCGAACTGCGGGCCGGGATGGGCGCCGCGATAGTCATCAGGCAGCTGCATGTCGACGATGCGGATGCCCGACAGGCCCTTGATCGAATAGGTGCCACCGATGGCGATGGTCATCAGGGCCGAAAGGTCGGTGCCGATCGCGTCGAACGGGAATGCGATGTCGACATCGGCGCGCTTGAAAGGTCCGCCTGCCTCGGGGATGGACGGTTGCTGCGCATCGGGCAGATGCCGGATCGCCAGCACTCGCGCCGCCACGCGGGCCTTCAGCTCCTCGGTTTCGCCGGGCAGGGCGACGAAGGTGCCGGTCGACTGGTCGCTGGCGATCTTGGCCGCCAGCGCCTCGATGTTGCCTGACGTTTCGATGCGATAGGTGAAGGTGATCATGGGAAAGCCGGCCGGTCGAAAAGGGTCCGAAAAAAGTTTCGTCACGTCTGAAATCTGGTATAATGAGTACATAAGTATTGCAAGCAAATATCCCACTTCGCGCAACGGGGGCGGGCAAAGGTGCAGGCATTCCGGGAATCGCACCGGCAGTGCTAAACAGGAACCGGGCCAGGGAGTGATTCGTCACGATGAACCGTTCGGAGCCGATCGTCCGGCGCAAACTTTCCGACGAAGTCTTTGCAAGGCTCAAGCAGCTGATCACCAGCGGCGAGTTGCAGCCGGGCGACGACATGCCGTCGGAGCGCGAATTGATGGAGCGCTTCGAGGTTGGCCGGCCGGCCATCCGCGAGGCGATGCAGGCGCTGAGCAATATGGGCCTCGTCGCCATCTCGCATGGCGAGCGGGCCAAGGTGCTGCAACTCACCGCCAAGTCGATCATCAAACAGGTCGACGGCGCGGCCAAGATCATCCTGTCGTCGTCGAAGGACACGCTCGAGCACCTCAAGACCGCGCGCATTTTCTTCGAGCGTGGCATGGTCAGGGAAGCCGCCGAGAAGGCCACCGTCGAGGATGTGCAGCGGCTCAAGGCAACCGTCGCCGAGCAGCGTGCCGCGCGAGGTGATTCCGAAGCCTTCATTTCCGCCGACATGAAATTCCACACCCAGATCGCGACGATATCGGGCAACCCGATCTATGTCGCCGTCAGCGAGGCGATGCTCGGCTGGCTGAAGGAATATCACACCGAAATGCTGATCTGGACCGGCAAGGAACAGTTCACGCTGACCGAGCACGAAGAGATCATCGGCCGCATCGAGAAGAAGGATGCCGATGGCGCCGAGAAGGCGATGATCAAGCATCTGGAGCGCTCGCGCGCCCTCTATGTGATGAATTCCGAAAAGTAATCTGATTCAGCCGATCCGCGCGATCGCGTAGGGTGTCATCACAAGATGGCCTCGGTCAAACTCCGAAAGGTCGACCGCCACGTCGCTTGCCGTCAGGTTCGTCAGCCATACGACTGTCTTGCCCGAGGGTGAACGCCCGGCCAACGCCATTACCCGGGTCTCATCGCTCGTTTTGGCCGTGACATGTTTAAGGCCAGCCAGTTCGCAAAGCCCCTTGATGGCCTGGAAGATCGGCCGGGGTGACCCTTCCGCAACGGGTTCCCCAGATCCCGCCAGCACGCCGAATGGCCCGGTGAATCCCGACAGCGTCAGCATCTCCAGGCCGGCCGGCGCGACCCGCGCGGCATAGCCGATCGTCCAGGCGGCGGCGAACTGGCCATTGTGGCGCGGATCGCGGTTCGCCATGGCGATGCGCTCTCCCCGCGGATTGTCCTTGGTGGCGCCGCCATAGGGGTTCTGCCGCATGGCAATGGTCGAGGGCCCGATCCGGTAGGGCCTGTCGCCGAAGATCGCCCGCGCCGACCGGGTGATGAACGGCAACGCCTCCAGCGACTGCATGACGCTGAGATCGTCGGCGGCATGCACGATCGGGCACGTGCAATGGCTGACGAAATCGAGCAGCCCGGCCGGGACGCGCTTGCGGTTGAGCTCGGTGAAATAACTGAACATGCCGCCGCCAAGACGGATATCCGGGAAGGCCCGGCGCGCGGCGGCGTAGACATCTTCCAGCGGCGGGCAGGGCGGCCAGGCGCTGCCTGGTGGTGTCGATTGCCGATCGACCGAAGGCGAGACCGCTATGGCATCGAGCCGCAGGCCCGCCCGGCGCACCAGGTCGATGATATCGGAGAGTTCGGCATCGAGATCGCCGCTGCAGGCGACCACGCATTCGAGCGTTGTGCGGGCGGGATAAGCCGCGGCGAGCCGGGCGAAAGAGCGCAAGGCATCGAGCCCATGGCCGCCCGTCGGATCGTAATGAAGCAGCAGTTGCTGCGGGCCGAGCGCCGACAGTGCTGGGAGGTTCGCCAGCGCTGTCTCGACATCGCCGGGATAGAGGATCACGCCGACATCCGGAAGCGCCGGACCGGGCTCGCCGAGCGTAACGCGGATCGGGCCAGATGGCTCGGTGGTGGCCGGCGTCTTGTCGTCGCCGGCAATGCGTAGGCTGATCGTCTGGCGGTTGGTTTCGCCGGCCGGCAATACATAGGGCCAGGGCAGCGTCAACGGCCGTACATAGGTCTTGTAGGAAGCATCGGACCAGTTGCGCTGGTCCTCCATTTCGAAGACGTCGCCTTCCATACGGCATTGCGCGGTGACGCCGGGCCGCACTTCATGCGTGATGGCGCGCAAATCCTTGAAAGGCTGCCAGGGATCGATCAGATCAGGCAGTCTCGTCGCCACCACGCTGCCATCCGTGTGCTCGACCATTACGGGGCTGCCGGCGAGGCCGGCGATTGGATGCAGGATGCAGAAGCCGCAGCGGTTGGTCTCGAAATCGCTTTCGGGCAGCGCGTTGACGTCGAAGACCAGCTGCCCATCAGAGGAGCCTTTGATGGTGGCGTGGAAGGCGAGCCGGCTTCCGCCAGGCCCGGTGCAGCTTGCCGCGTAGCTGACGGAGAAAGCATCGGCACCCTGATCGATAGTCAAGTCCGTCAGCGCTGGCTCATAGGTGCCCCAGTCGCGGTCACGAACGACATAGGCGATGGCACGCAGCACCTCCGCGCCGCCATGGCGTATTGTGCGCAGATTGCCGTTGACGAAATCGGCACTGAGCGGGCCGGCGATCAACCGGACCGGTTCGGTCTCCGCCGCGTGCGTGCCGCAAAGGAGGAAGCGATCCTTGGTCATTCCAGCAGGTCGTCGATCCGCACCGGTTGCCGGCTTGCGGCGCCGGTATAGGCAGCCTCAACCAGCGCGAATGTCTTGAGGTTGTCGGCGCCGGAGGTCGCCGGCCCCTTGCCTGATGCAATGCAGTCGACCCAGTGCCGCTGGATCGCCAGCACGCTTTCCTGAATGTTGTGCCATGGCCGCGAGGCCCAGGGCAGCAGCGGCGGCGAGACGTCTGTGACAGTGGTTCCGCTCTTGCCGGTGACGGTCAGCTGGTATCCCTGCGCCAGCCGGAGCGTGCCGTCGCTGCCGTCGATCTCGATCAACGTTTCGGGAAACGGCTCGACGGCAAGCCTGGTCGCATAGCTGCAATCGACCACCGAAATGGCGCCGTTCTTGTGATCCATCAGCATCGTGGCGACATCCTCGCCGGCGATGGCGGGATTGATGCGCGCGGTGCGCGCGGTGAGGCTCTTTACGTCGCCCAGCAGGAAACGGGCGATGTCGAGGATATGGATGCCGAGATCCTCGACGATGAAGCGTTTTCCCGTCGCCAGGTAGGGCTGGCCGGAAAAAACGTCATAGGCCGAGCGGAAGGAGATACGCCCGAAGAAGGGCGTGCCAATTTCACGGCTGTCGAGCATGGCGCGCACAGCCTGGACCGGCGACTGCCAGCGGAAATTCTCATGCACCATCAGCGGCACGCCGGCCTCGGCGCAGGCCGCGACCATTGCCTTGGCGTCGGCCAGCGTCGGCGCGAAGGGCTTCTGGCAGATCACCGGGACGCGGTTGGCGGCCGCCATCTCGACCAGCGGCCGATGGCTGGCCACGGTGGTGGCAATGTCGACGAAGTCGAGCGTCTCGGCCGCGAACAGCGCGGCTGCATCGGTGTAGCGCCTTGCCACACCGAACTGGTCGCCGACGATCCTGAGCCGCTCCGGATCGCGGTCGCAAATGGCTACGATCGCGGCGCCCTCTATGTCATGCCAGGCATGCATCTGGTTGACGGCGAAGAAGCCGCAGCCGATCAGCGCTCCGCTCAAAGTCGCCATGATCAACCCGCCTTTGCCATCTGCATCAGGGTGACACGCTGCTGAAGCCGGCGCTGCGCCTGGTCGACGACGACGGCGACGATGATGACGAGGCCCTTGATCACCATCTGCCAGAACGAGCTCACCCCCATCATCACCAGCCCGTCCGACAGGATGCCGATGACGAAGGCGCCGACGATAGTACCGCCGATCGTGCCGCGACCGCCCGACATCGAGGTGCCGCCAAGCACCGCCGCGGCGATGGCATTCAGTTCGAAGCTCTCGCCTGTCGCCGGGTGCGAGGCCATCAGCTCCGACGAGATGATCAGGCCGACGATCGCCGCGCAGAAGCCGGAGAACATGTAGACGAACATCTTGACCATGTTGACGCGCACGCCCGAAATGCGCGCCGCGCGCTCGTTGCCGCCGACGGCGAAGATGTGGCGGCCGAGCGGCGTGTACCGGGCGAGATAGGCAGCACCCAGCGCCACCACGATCAGGATCCAGATCGAGACGGGCAAGCCGACGAGCCGACCCGCGCCGAGGAAGCCGAAGCCGGTGGTGCCGAGCTCCGGCTTGCCGACCAGATTGGGGAAGGTGCGGCCGTCGGACGACAGCAGCGCCAGGCCGCGCGCCACATAGAGGACGCCGAGCGTGGCGATGAACGGTGCGACATTGAGCCGGGTGATCAGCAATCCGTTGACGGCGCCGATCAAAATGCCGACCGCCAGGGTGATCAATGCGATCTCCACCACGTTGAAATAGATGGTGTAGCCGATCTGCAGGTCGATGCCGTTGAGCACGAGATAGCCGGCCACCATGCCGCACAGGCCGACGATCGAACCGACCGAAAGATCGATGCCGCCGGTGATGATGACGAAGGTCATGCCCATGGCGAGGAAGGCGTTGAGCGCCACATGCTTGGCCATCAGGATCAGATTGGCGGCCGAGAGGAAGTTCGGCGCCGCGATGGAGAAGAACACCAGCACGGCAATCAGCGCGATGAAGGTCCTGAGCTTCATCAGCGTCAGCAGCGCGGAGCCGCTGGAGGCCGAGGAGTGAGTCGCCCTGGCCGGAATGTCAGTCATTAGCGTTGCTCTCCAAATTCTGGGGCAAGATGTGCGGGGCGGGTCCATGGCCGAGCGCCGATGCGGCGACAATCGCGGCTTCGCTCGCCTCGGCGCGATCGAACATGCCGGTCAGTTTGCCATTGCTCATCACCGCGATCCGGTCGGACAGCGCCATCACCTCGTCGAGATCGGAAGTGGCGAAGAGGATGCCGAGCCCATCGCGCGACAACTTGCGCATGGTGCGGAAGACATCCGCCTTGGCGCCGACATCGATGCCGCGGCTCGGCTCGTCCATCAACAGCACCTTCGGTTCAGTAAGGAGCGCCTTGCCGATCACCACCTTCTGCTGGTTGCCGCCTGAAAGCGACGAGACTTCCTGCGCCGGATCGCCGACCTTGATCGAAAGCTCGCGCACCATCTGCCTGACTCCCTGCCGCTCTGCGCCGCCTCGGATATGGAACAAGCGCACGAAACGCGACAGGCTGGCCAGCGTCAGGTTGCTGGCAACGGATAAGATCGACACCAATCCCTCGCGTTGGCGATCTTCCGGAATCAGCGCCAGCCCGCGCCGTATGCGCCGCGTCGTGTCGCGTTCCCTGATATGTTTTCCGTCGATGAAGATCTCGCCGCTGGCATGGCCGTGGCGGCCCATGATGCAGTCGAACAGCTCGCTGCGCCCCGCGCCCATCAGGCCGTAAATGCCCAAAATCTCGCCGGCGCGCAGCGACAGCGAGACATGGTCGACCGCCAGTCCGCCGGTGACGCGCGGCAGGCAGATGTCCTCGGCTCGGAAGATCTCCTCGCCGGGAACATGGCCGTCGGCCTTGGCGAAATCCTTGGCGTCCGAGCCGATCATCTGCCGCACGATCCACTGCGTGTCGACGTTCTTCACCTCTTCCTGGCCGGTGATGCGGCCATCACGCAGCACGGTGATGTAATCGCCGATGCGGATCAGCTCCTCCAGCCGGTGCGAGATGTAGACGATCGCCACGCCGCGCGCCTTGAGGTCGGCGATCACCTTGAACAGGATCTCGACTTCCGCCGCACTGAGCGCCGAGGTCGGCTCGTCCATGATCAGGATGCGTGCGTCGAGCGAAACAGCCTTGGCGATCTCGACCAGCTGCTGCTGGCCGATGCGCAGATCCTCAACCAGCATGTCCGGCCGGATACCAGCTTCGAGCCGATCGAGGAATTCGCCGGCCCGCCGCTCCTGCGTCTTGCGGTCGATCTTGCGAAACCGGTTGGTGATCTCGCGCGTGGCGAAAATGTTCTCGGCGACCGTCATGTTGCCGAACAGGTTCAGCTCCTGGAACACCATGCCGATGCCGCGGGCCACGGCATCGCCGGAGGAGGAGAAGGAAACCTCGTTGCCGTCGAGCATGATGCGCCCGGCCGTCGGCTGCTCGACGCCTGCGATGATCTTCATCAGTGTCGATTTGCCGGCGCCGTTTTCGCCGACGAGCACATTGACCGCGCCCTTGCGCACCTCGAAATTGGCCTGTTTGACCGCGACGGTGCCGGCATAGACTTTCGAGACGTCTTCCAGCTTCAGGATGACGTCATGACCAAGCGCCGCGCTCATGGCTTGGGCCCGATCTCGGCCTCCGCCGGGGTCACCAACGGCAGGTCCTGGCCGCCTTCGATCGTGTAGGCGCCGAGCACCTTGGCGGTGCGGCCCTCCAGCGCTTCGCGCGGCAGCTTGGACAGCGCGGTCTTGTCGGCATAGGCATTGAACGCCTTGCCGAACTGGGCGAAGTCGATCTGGTTGGTGAAATCGTTGAACTGAACGAAATCGAGGCTGTCGCGCAGTGCGGTTCCGCGCATCGCCGGCCCGATCTGGACGCGCGCATCCGCCTTGCCGTCGCCGTCGACGTCGATATCCATCGTCGCCGCGCGCGACTGCGTGTTGGCGGCGACGATCTTGCCCTCGACGCGGACCGCGAAGGTCCATGGCGCATTCGCCTGCTTCTTGGGATTGCCGTATTTGGCGCCCGCCGCCGCCGGATCGGTCTTCGCCAGAGCATGGACCTCGGCAAATGCCCCGGCCTTCCCTTGCAAATAGGGGATGACCTTCGAAGTCCAGATATCCTCGACCATCTTGTCCGGGTTAAAGCCGGACGCGTTGCCTGCAACCCCTTGCGCCGATGGCGTCGGCAGGACCTTGCAGGCGCTGAGGCCGACGCCGGCGACCAGCGCGAGGATCGGCCAAGTTGCCTTAATCGGCCGGATCGGCTTACTGAGCATGGCGGTCAAAGCTTCCCATTGAAATGGAGGCGAGGGACGAACCAAGGTTCGCCCCTCGCTGTTTGCGTTGCGCCGGCTTAGTTCTTCAGCGCGAAGGTTTCCAGCTTGGCGGCATTGTCGCCATTGATGAGCACGCAGTCCATCAGCTGCTTTTCCTTCTCGGGCGACTTCTTGTTCTTGATGAAGTCGTTGGCCTGCTCGACCGCCATCTGCGCTTGGGCGTAGGCCGGCTGCAGCACCGTCGCCTTGATGCCGCCTGACGTGATGGAGTCGCGCACGTCGTTGGAGCCGTCGAAGCCGACGACGATGACATCCTTGCGGTTCGCCGCAGCGAGCGCCGCATTGGCGCCCATCGCCATCGTGTCGTTGCCGGAGATCACGCCCTTGATATCGGGATTGGCCTGGAGGATCGATTCCATCTTGGAATAGGCCTCGGTCTGGCTCCAGTTGGCCGACTGCTGCGCCACCATCTTGAGGTCCGGATAGTCGTCGATGACGTCGTGATAGCCCTTGGAGCGGATGCCGGCATTGGTGTCGGATTCCTTGCCCACCAATTCGACGAAGTTACCCTTCTCGCCCATCAGCTTGACGAATTCCTGCGCGCCCAGTTGGGCTCCCTGGTAGTTGTTCGAGACGATCTGCGCCACGGCGACGCCGGTGGCATTGATCTCGCGGTCGATCAGGAAGGAGGGGATGCCGGCGTCCTTGGCCTTCTGCACCGCAGCGACGGTGGCGTCGGCGCCGGCATTGTCGAGGATGATGGCCTTGGCGCCGCGTCCGATCGCGGTGTCGATCAGCTCGGACTGCTTGTTGGCGTCATCGTCATGCACCAGCACCAGCGCTTCGTAGCCGAGTTCCTTGGCCTTTGCCTCGGCGCCGACGGCTTCCGCCTTGAAGAACGGATTGTCGTGCGAGGGGGTGATGATCGCGATCAGGTCGGCCGCGAAGGCCGGCGCAGCCGTGCCCAGTGCCAGTACGCCGGCGAAAGCCGCAAGTGTCATTCTGCGAGTAAGTTTCACTAAGTCCTCCCGTTAAGAACATGGGCCTCGACCAGTCGAGGCCACTGTCTTCATTTGAAATCGTCAGACAGGGCGGGGCAAAACGCCGCCTGCATCGGCAAAGCCGTTTGCCGGCTTTTCGACCGAACCGATTTTCGCGCCCGTCCCCGCCATCCTCCGCTCGTTCCGATGCCTCCTCCCAGCGGAGAAGGATCAGTCCCGAGTGCGTCAGCAGCTTAGCCAACTGGTATAATGAGTCAACCACTAATTCAGATGATCTGTATCTAACCGCGCACCTTGCTGCGGCGAAGGGAAATGCGCGCCTCAGGTGATGCGCTGGATGCTGGCGGCGATTTCCTCCGGCTCGAAGACGCGCTTCCAGTCATCGCGCATCAGCACCGGCTTGCCGAACTCGATGGCCTTGTTGCAGGCATCGGAGAACACGCCCTTGGTCTCGCCGAAGATGACGGCGCCGAGCACATTCATGTGGCCGAGCAGGAAATCGAGCGCGGCCTGCCGGTCGACGCCGCGCGCCACGACCTCGTCGAGCGCTTCCTTCATGACGACGAGCAGCGAAGCGCAAACTGTCTCCGAAAGGCCGGGCTCCAGCAGCGCCATCTGCTCGACCGTGACCCGGTGCGAGCGCATCACCGGCGCCCAGATGATCTGCGCGATCTTCTCACCCTTGGCGTAGTCTTCCTCTGGCCCCTGCATCAGGGCGCTGACGAAGTGCTGCTTGGCCTTGACGCCGCCGAAGAAGTCCTTCTTGGCGGCCATGTCGGTCTCGTCGTTGAAGATCGGCGGATGGCAGGGATGGGTCACGAAATAGGTAAGGTCGGGACGATCAGGCAGATGGCCGGCGAAAGGGGCCGCCGCATCGAGCACGATCACCATCGTGCCGGACGAAAGCTTGCTTTCGATGCTGGCGGCGACCTTGCCTATATGCGTGTCCGGCACCGCCAGGATCACGACTTCGGCGTCCTTAAGCGCCTCGTCGGCGTCGACCGCATCGAAGCCCAGACCGGTTTTCAGCCGCTCCTTGCCGGCCTCGCTGATCTCGACATGGCGGATCGTGTAGTCCGATCCGCGAAAATTGGTCGACAGGCGGTAGCCCATTTTCCCGCCCGCACCAAACAGCGCAATCGTTGTCATCTGGCCTTGCTCCTTGAATTCTGGACGATCGTCGCGCGATCGTCATCTTATATACTGGTATGATCACTCTACCATATTTTGGCAAGCGGAATTGTCGGCCTGCTGGTCACTCCGGCAACGACGCGGCCGCCTTTGCCTGCGTCTTCGGCGTCGCTCCATCTGCAGGCTCGGCAGTGGTGCGCCGCGCCAATGCCTGTCGGCCGGCAAGCGCCAGGACAAAGATGACGACGATGCCCTGGACGATGTCCTGGGCGCCAGGCGGCAGCCCGATAATCTGCATGGTCGTCACGATCAGGATGAGCAGGATGCTGGCCCACAGGGTGCCGAGCGCGGTCGCCGAGCCGCCAAAGATCAGCGTGCCGCCGAGCACCACGGCGGCGATCGACTGCAACAGATAGGGCTGGCCCATTTCGAGGAAGGCGCCGCCGATATAGGCGCCGAGCAGCAGGCCGTCGAGCGAGGCCAGCACCGACGAGATGATGAAGGCCGCTGCGATCACCCGGCCATTGCTGATGGCGGCGAGCCGGGCGGCCGCGCGGTTCTGGCCGACCGCCGACAGGAGCTGCCCGAACACGGTGTAGCGCAGCACGAAGGAAGCCGCCGCTACGCCGAGGATGGCGATGATGGCCATGATCGGGACGCCCGAGATGCGGCCCGTCGCCAGATCCTTGAGCGCCGGGCTGACGGCAAAGCCGGGGATTGCCTTGTTCGACAGCAGCGTCGCGGTCGCCAGTACATAGCCGGTGGCGAGCGTCGCGATGATCGCCGGAATGCCGAGGCCGACGACCAGCAGCGAATTGAGCAACCCGACCGCGAGGCCGAGCAGGACGGCAGCCGTGACGCCAATAGCAAGGTTGGCATCCTGGCCCTTGATGGTGAGCAGCGCGACGAAGGCGCTGAGCGTGATGACCGAGGCGACGGAAAGATCGATATTGCCGCGCCCGGTGGTGACGACGAACATCTGGCCGATGCCGACGACGGTCAGGAACGAGGCCGACAGCACGATGCCCGACAGGCTGGACAGGCTGAACCGGTTGGTGACCACGGAGAGCACGAGCCAGAGCAGGAGCACGCCGATCGCTGCCCAGATCCAGCGGTTTTTCTGGGCCCAAACAGTGAAGGCGGACAGCGCGTTCATTGTTCGCTCCTGCGGTCCGCGGTCAGGCCGCGCAACGTCAGGAGCGCGATCAGGATCAGCCCTTGCGTCGCGGCGTTGAAGTCGCTGCTGACATTGAGCGTGCCGAGCAGTGCGCCGATCAGCGACAGCGTCACCGCGCCGGCGATGGCGCCAACCGGCGAGACGATGCCGCCGAGCAGCGAGCAGCCGCCCATCACCACGGCGGCGACGCTGAGCAGCGTGAACGAATTGCCGGAGTTAATGTCGCTCGCCGTGTTGATCGCCGTCAGCGACAGGCCGGCGGCCGCCGCGAACAGCCCGGCGATGAGATAGCGCACCAGCGCGTAACGTGTTGGCGACCAGCCCGAGCGGATCATTGCCGTCGGATTGTTGCCGAAGCCTCGCAGCACCACGCCGAGTGGCAACCGGTCGATCGTCAAGACCACCAGGGCAACAGCCGCGATGAGGATGATCGATGTCGGCAGGAAGTCGAGCGACCAGCCGAACAGCGCCGTAAGCCATTCAGGGCTGGCGCCGCCTGGCGTCGGCTGCAGCGCATAGCCCAGCCCCACCCAGATGAAGGAGGCGCCGAGCGTGACGACGATAGCTGGGATCTTGCGTGCCTGGATCAACCCGCCGAGCCCGGCATACACGGCCACCGCCGCCAAAACAGCCAGCGCACCGAGCCATGGCTGGTCGTAGAGCAGCGTCGCGCTGAGCACGCTGATCAGCCCGGCGAACGCGCCGACGCCGAGATCGATTTCGCTGCCGCCGACGATGAACATCTGTGCCGCCGTCACCAGCACCAGCGACAGCGCTGGCATCAGCAGCAGATCGAGGCCGAAGATCGAGGCGACCGCCGGATTGGCCGAGATCATCACCGCCAGCACGGCGGCGAGGCCGATGAAGGGGGCTGCGTTCACCAGCCTGCGGACAAGCCCGGCGGCGCCGGCCTTGGCCTGCGCGGCGTCGATGCGCTTGTCCGCCTGTTGGACGAAAGACGCCCCGACGATCGCCGCTTCGGTGATCGCCTCACCGGTCAGTTCCTTGACGATCCGGCCGCCGGCAAAGATCAGCACGCGGTCGCAGGCCAGCAATTCGGCGTCCTCGGTCGTGTGCCAGACGAGTGTCCGCCCGCCGCGTGCGATGTCGTTGCAGAGCCGGTAGAAATCTTGCTTGGTGGCGATGTCGACGCCGCGCGTCGGATCGTCGAGCAGGATGATCGGCGTATCGGCGACGAGCGCGCGGGCAACCAGCGCCTTCTGCTGATTGCCGCCGCTCAGCTCCAATATGTTGGACCCGAAGCGATTTTCGTCGAGCCGCAGCCGACCTGCGGCGTCGGCCGCGGCCTCGCGGTTGTGGCGATCCGAGACCAGGCCCAAGGACGGGCGGCGCGCAAGGCTGCCGATGGAGATGTTGCCGAGCACGCTCCACAGCGGGAACACGCCTTCCTTCTGTCGGTCGCCGGCAATGAAGCCGGCCTCGCCGGTTCTCGTGACGGCGGCATCCTTTGCTGGATTGGGCTTGAAGATGGCATGCAGCAACTCCTTCTGGCCGCTGCCCTCGAGCCCCGCCAGCCCGACGATCTCACCGCGCGCGATCTCGATGTCGCGGCCGAGTTCGGATGTCAGCGACCCGGACAGCCGCACCAATGCGCCCCCGGTGCTGGCGACGATGGCGCCATGCTGGTGGATCGAGTTGGCGTCGCCGCCCATCAACTGCACCAGCTTGCTGAACGACGTATCCGCCACGTCGCCGCGCCAAGCCGTGCGTCCGTTGCGCAGCACGACAACCTGCGCGGCGATGTCGATGATTTCCTGCAGCTTGTGGCTGATGAAGATGAAGGCGAGGCCAGCCTTGGCTCGCTCGCGGATGAAGGCCCTTAACTGCCTGGAGCGATCGAGATCAAGCGAGGAGGTCGGCTCGTCGAGAACGATGAGCCTGACGCCGGGCGTGGCGGCGGCGCGTGCGATCTCGACCATCTGCCGTTCGGCGATGGAGAGTTGGCCGACTTCCGCGTCCACATCGATGCCATTGCCGGGGAATACGGCATCCAGCGCCGCGCGTGCACGGCCAAGGTAAAGCTTCCGCCAGCCGGGCCGGCTTGTCGCGTCCTGTGGCGTCTCCAGAAAGAAGTTCTCGGCCACGGAGAGGTTGGCACACAGCGACAGTTCCTGATGCACCATGCGGATGCCGCGCCCTTGCGCTTCCGCCGTGTCGTAGTCGGCGAAGCTCAGCGTCTGGCCGGCGAACGAGATCGAGCCGAGGGTCGGCCGCATCGTGCCGCAAAGAATGCGCATCAGCGTCGATTTGCCGGCGCCGTTGCCGCCGACGAGTCCGATGATCTCGCCGGCCGAAACGGCGAGGTCGATCTCGGCGTTCGCCAGTGTCGGCCCGAAGCTCTTGGTGATCTGTGAAAGCGAGACGATTTCCTGCCGGATCGAAGCGGCGGGTGCCATGGCGGCTGCACGCTTCTGATCGGCAACGGCAAGGTGGGACATTCGTCCTCCGTTTCTTCACGGCCAGGGATCGGGCGCTTTCGGCGTCCGATCCCTTATTCTGGTCGGGTTACTTGCTCAGCAGGTTCTGCTTGACCCAGTCGAGCGAATAGCTGGGGCTGATGATCTGGCCGGCCGGCAGCTTGGCGTATTCCTTGAGGTTGCTGGCATCGACGGTTGCGACGGGCATGATCATCATCTTGGGCGCCTTGGCGCCCTTGAGCAGGGAGAGGCCGAGCCAGAAAGCGGCGCCGCCAATGCCAGGCGTGGTGTTCATCGAGACCGTCTGGTAGCCGTTCTTGGCGTTCTCGTCGGCCCACCATTTGACGAAGTCGGTACCGCCGCCGCCCTCGATGATCGGCATCTTGTCCTTGTACTCGCCGCCATACTGGACGAAGGCCTGAGCGATGCCGACATCGTCACTGCCGCCCTGGCCGAGCACCGCATCGACATGCGGCAGCGAGGGCAGCACATTGGCGATCGCCGCTTGCGCCACCGAGGCCGTCGCCTGGCCATAGACGGTCGCGGCAACCTTGATGTCCGGATATTTCGCCAGGACCGACTGCTGCGCGTTGAACATGTCATTGTCGGGCGCCGAGCCCTTCACGCCACGAACCTGGATGACGTTGCCCTTGCCGCCGAGCATCTTGAACACGGCTTCGGCCTGGGTCGCCTTGTAGCCCTTGAAGTCGAAATTGAGCTGGTAGTTGCAGGGTGCCGAGGCGACTGAATCGAAGGAGACGACGATGATGCCGGCCTTGCAGGCTTTTTCGATGACGCCGTTGACCGCGGTTTCCGAGGCGGCGTCGACGGCGAGCACGTCGACCTTCTTGAGGATCAGTTCGGCGATCTGACTGTTTTGCTGCGCCACCGAGCCGTCGCCGTTCATGACGATGTAGTCGGCGATCTGTCCCGCGGCCTTGGCTTCCTTGGCCGAAGCCTCGAACGCTTCCACCATCTGGTGGCGCCAGGTGTTGCCGTAATAGGCATTGGTCAGCGCGATGACCGGCTTGTCCGACGACGCCATTGCCGGCAGCGTCACAACACTGATCAGCGCGGCGCTGGCCAGCGCCGCCACGATTGAACGTTTCATTGTATCTCCTCCCAGAAAGACCATAGGACGCAGCGCATCTGCTGAGGATCACGCTATGTCAGGTACATATTATACCAGCATACCAAATAGACAAGCGCTTTGCTGCCTGCTGGGGTTCGGAGGCTGAAAAGCGTAAGGCCCACCAATTTCGTCGAATTGGCATGTCGTCTGGTCAGACAATCCCGGATCCCGAGGGTCAGGTCGGAACTTCCTCCCATGCGAAACGTCCGCTTTCGCCATCCCGAAGTCGCGAAGCTCTCATTCGGCTTGCGTCGTCAGGCCATGGCTTGAACAGCGGCTGCGGCCATGATCGAACCGCGCCAGACCGGCGCCAAGCGACGGAACCATTTCGGCGGACAGGTCGCCATTTCGAATTTCAATGGTGCGGATCATCAACCTCAGATGGATCGGCATTGGCGGTGGGGACGCGCTGTTGGTGGCGGCCCTTGCGGGCGATAGCGAGAAGGTCGTTCGAGGCGATGCCGATCAGCGCTTTCATCTGGTCGTGAGCGTCGTCGACCCTACGCATGCGGATTGCTTCCAGCACATCGCCATGTGCGCTGAGCGTCTGCTGATAATTGGCGGTGGCCGATGTGGTCAGTCGGAAAGAGAAGCTGAGTGCGGCTGCCAGCATATTGCCGAGATTGGCGAAAACCGGGTTGCGGCTGGCGCGCAGGATAGCGGTATGAAAGCGGACATCGGCATCGAGACAGGCCGCGAGGTCGTCCTCCGGCGCAATGCGCATGGCCTCGTAGGCGGCTTCGATCACCGCGAGATCGCCCGAGGTCGCCATCCTGGCCGCAAGCTGGGCGGCAGCCGGCTCGATGACCAGCCGCGCCTCGATCAAGCCGCGGACGAAATCGAGATCAGGCTCGATATCGCGCATCCATTCGAGGACCTGCGCGTCAAGCCTGTTCCATTCGCTCGACGCGCGCACACGCGTGCCAGCCCGCTTGCGCGCCTCGATCAGTCCCTTGGCCGAAAGTGTCAGCAGCGCATCGCGTAGCGCCGTGCGGCTGGCGCCGTAGATGACGCACAGTTCAGCCTCCGTCGGCAGGACCGCGTGCTGCGCGTAGGTGCCGGCGAGAATGCGCTGTCCGAGATCGCGCGCGATGCGATCCTTCAGGGACAAATTGGCGCCATCCCCGGCAGGAAGGTCCTGCTTGCCTTGATCGCTTGCAGCGGTCGCCGCGTCCATCGTCATGTCCTGTTCAAGTGGTACTCGGCAATGACCACAGCAAGGATCAGCAGTGAGCCTTTTGCAAGCAATTGATAGAAGGTCGGCACGGACGTCAGTATCATTCCGTTGTTGAGCACGCCAATGATGGCGACGCCGAGCAGCGCGCCGACAATCGTGCCCTTGCCGCCCTGCAAGGCACAGCCACCCAGCACGGCCGCGGTGATAGCCTCGAGTTCCAGGCCCTGGGATCCGGATACGGGCTGACCCGAACCGGTACGGGCAGCCAGCAGGATCCCGGCCAATCCGGCGGCGACACCGCTCATGATGTAGATGCCGACGCGGTAGCGGTTTATGTTGATGCCGGAGAAGCGGGCGACAACGGGATTGCCGCCGAGCGCGTAGATGTTGCGGCCGACAATCGAACGCGCGAGGAAGAGGTGGAATGCGATCGCCGTCAGCACCAGAATCCAGACCAGCAACGGCAGGCCGAGGATGCGTCCAATGCCTATGAACCGGAACGTGTCGCTGAAGATGGCGATCGACTGGCCGTCGGACATGATGAAGGCAATGCCGCGAAAGATCGCCATGGTGCCGAGCGTGGCAATGACCGCGTTGACTCGCCCATAGGTGATGATGATGCCGTTGACCAGACCGGCAAGACCACCAAGCATCAGGCCGGCAACGATGCCGGCCGCCGGCGACCCGGTCGCCTGGATGGCCATTGCCGTCGAGACCGTGGTCAGACCGACGGTGGCGCCGACGGCGATATCGAGACCGCCGCCGACGATGACTACGGTCTGGCTCATTGCCAGCACGCCGAGAATGGTGATGCCGAGACCGATGTTGAGCAGGTTCCGGCTGGAGAAGAACACATCACCGCGTAGCGAACCGAAGATGACAACGAGAATGGCGAGTGCCACCAGAAGGCTGATGTTGTGAACGCCAAGGCGCTCCACAAGGCGCGCGGAAGCGCCCCTGGCATCGGTCTGCGCTTTCGATGCGCGAAGCTCGAGGCTGTTCATTGAATGTGGTCTCCGGGCGCTGGTGCGGATTGCGGCATGGCGTGTTTGAGGATCGTCGCTTCGTCGATGTCGGGGCGGGACAATTCGGCCGTGATGCGGCCGCCTGCCATGACAAGAACCCTGTCGGCGAGACCGATCAGTTCCGGCATTTCCGAGGAAATCAGGATGATGCCAATGCCGCTTGCCGCGAGTTCATCGATCAGCCGATAGATTTCCGCCTTGGCGCCGATATCGATGCCGCGCGTCGGTTCGTCGAGAATGAGCAGCATCGGCTGCCGGGCAAGCCAGCGCGCCAGAACGACCTTCTGCTGATTGCCGCCCGACAGTTTCGAAACCTGCTCGTCGAGGTTGGGTGCCTTGATCGACATCTTGGCTGCCAGCGGCGAGACAATCTCCAGTGCCTTGCGCCGGTTGAAGAAGCCGAAGCTCGACGTCTTGTCGGGCACGCAAAGCGAAGCGTTGTCGAGAATGCTTCTGAACAGGAGCAACGCCTCGTGCTTGCGGTCTTCGGGAGCAAAAGCGATGCCCGCGACGATTGCCGCATGCGGACTGTTGGGGAGAACGGGCACGCCATTCATGGCTATGGTGCCGGCGATGCGCTGGTCATAGCCGACAATCGCCTTTGCCAGTTCGGAGCGGCCCGCACCCATGAGGCCGGCGATGCCAAGCACTTCGCCGCGACGAACCCTGAGGCTGACATCGCTGACGCGGTCGGTGGTCAATCCCGCCACGTCCAGCAATTGTTCGCCGGACCGCCAGGTCTCGCGGGTGAACAGATCGGCGATGTTGCGGCCGACCATGAGCTTGGCGATGGTCTGCTCGCTGGCGCCGGCCGCCGGCGAATCGTCGACCAGCCTGCCGTCACGTAAAACGACAATGCGGTCGGCAAGGTCGATGATCTCGTTCAGCCGGTGCGAGATGTATATGATCGACGTGCCTTCCTCGCGCAGCCGGCGGATGACGGAAAACAGGCGACGCGCTTCGTCATCGGTCAGTGACGAGGTCGGCTCATCGAAGGCGATCAGCCGGCCGCCGGCACGGATGGCGCGCATGATCTCGATCATCTGGCGTTGTGCCGGGCCGAGCGTGCCGCAGAGTTGGCGTGGCCGCATGTCCTGCTGCATGCCGAAGGTCGCAAGCACCCGGTCGGTCTGCTCCTCCAGTTTGCGCCAGTCGAGCAGGACGCCTGCCAGGCGCGGCAATTCGCCGACGAAAATATTCTCGGCCACCGTCAGGTTCGGCACGATCTCCGGCTCCTGATGGATGACGCGGATTCCGGCCCGGTGGCTGTCGCGCGGTTCGCCGAAAACGATCGGCGTCGCGCCGTGCCGCACAGTGCCGTTGTCGGGCCCGAAGACGCCCTCGAGAATGCGCATCATCGTCGATTTGCCTGCCCCGTTCTCGCCGACCAGAGCGAGCACCTCGCCTGGTCGGAAGGCAATCGAGACGTTGTCGAGCGCCTGCACGACGCCGAAGCGTTTCGATATGCCATCGAGCGAGAAGAAGTCCGATTGCGTCAAAGCTCACTCCCGAGGATCGATCCGTGTTCGGTGGCATCGCAGCCAGCGAACCTGCCAACTGGAAGCGTCATGCGCCCTGGGGACGCATGACGCAGGTTCGGCTCAGTGGCAGAGCTTGGCCTTGTAGTCCGATGCAAAATTGCCGGCGGTGATGTATTCCGGGTCGGTGAAGGACTGAACGGGCAGCTTCGTTCCGTCCTTGATCGAGGCCAGCAGGATCTTCACCGCCAGCGCGCCATGGTTTGCCGAATTGAGCCACATCGTACCACGGAATGCCGAAGGCTTTCCCGATCCGAAGGCTTCGCAGGCGCGGCTGCCGTCAATGCCGATGCCCATGCCTTGGTCCGGGGCATAGCCGGCGTTTTCCAGCGCTCGCGCCGCTCCCAGCACGCCGTCATCATTGCAGGAATAGAAGATCCAGTTGGTGACGCCGGGATTGGCCGTCAAAGTGGTGGTCATGACGTCGATGGCGTTGACCATCGTGTTGTCATAGGGGACGCGAAGGATATTTGCCGGCTTGAAATCGGGCACCGCCTTCAGGAACGCTTCCTCGGCACCCTTGTTGCGCTGCATGCAGGTGTCGGCCTTGCGGTCCTCGATCGAGGCGATACGCACCTCCTTGCCGGCCCAGCCATCGGCCTTGTAGAGCTTGGCCAGTTCCTCGCCCACCCGCGCACCGATATTGTAGGCATTCATGCCGACATAGGGGACCTGGGTGCCGTCCTGGTAGTAGATATCGTCATCGACCGCCACCAGGGGGATTTTCGCCGCCTTCGCCTTCTCGGCGATGACCGGTCCCAGCGCCTTGTCGGGAACGACGATGGCGATGCCCTTGACGCCGTCGCCGACCATTGTGTCGAAGGTGGTGATCGTCAGATTGGAGTCGAACTGGACGTCCTGCGACACGAAGGCGGCGCCGGCCGCCTCAGCCGCTTTCTTGGCGCCGCCGACTTCGGCGACGAACCATGGATGCTCGCCCATCTTGTTGATGTAGCCGATCTTGATGTCGTCGGCGCTTGCCGCGCCGGCCATCAGTCCGGCAGCCAGTAGCGCCAATGTTGCCAGAGCCTTTGTCGTCGTTTTCATGTGGATCCTCCCTGCTTGGTTGTCAGTCGTGGTAGAGAACCGAGCGTCCACCATCGATGATGATCGTCTCGGCATTGATGAACGGCGCCTCGTCCGAAGCGAGGAAAACCGCCGTCATCGCAACTTCGTCCGGCCGGCCAATGCGCTTGGGCGGATGAAGGTCGTAGGCCCGCCGCTTCTCTTCGGCTGGGTCTGGAAACGTGTTCCAATAGGCTTCCGCGATCGGCGTCTCGATGTAGCCGGGGGCGATCGCATTCACGCGAATGCCGCGCGCCGCATATTCGATGGCGAGCGAGCGGGTCAGCCCGACAAGCGCATGCTTGGCGACCGGATAGGGGAATGTGTGGGGAATGATCTTGAAGGCGTGGCAGCTGGCTATGTTGACGATCGATCCCGACCCGTTCGCCAGCATCGTCGGCAACACCGCCTTGGCGCAGAACCATGCGGCCTCAAGGTCGAGCCTGAGACAGCGTTCCCATTCCTCGTCCGGCATCGACAAGGGTTCGTAAAAGACGTTGGCGCCGGCATTGTTGACGAGAACATCGACGCTGCCATAGGCCGCGATCGTCTTCGCCACCATGTCGGCCACTGCCGCTGTGTCGGTGACGTCGGTTTCGACGAAAAGGGCGTCGGCGCCCTTGGCACGCAATTCGTCGGCGATCGCCTTGCCGGTTGCCGCATTCAGCTCGGCAATCACGGTCTTTGCTCCCTGCATCGCAAAGGCCCGCGCGGTGGCGGCGCCAATGCCCTGGCCGGCGCCGGTGACGATTGCAATCTTTCCCTGAAGCCTGCCTGTCATGGCGCTCACCAATCGACCACGGTGCCGTCGGGCATGACGGCGTTGCGCGCATGCAGCACTTCCTGCTTGAAGGGGTGTCGCGCAATGACATCTTCATTCACGGTGACGCCAAGGCCCGGCAGATCGGGCACGTCCCAGCGGCCGGGTTTGCGATCGATCGGCCAGGTGACGACGTCGTCGTACCAGGCGACCGCGCCCGACATCTCCTCCTGGATGATGACGTTCGGCGTCGATATGCCGAAGTGAAGTGCTGCGACGCCGGCGATCGGGCCGAGCGGGTTGTGCGGCGCAAGGCCGATGCCGGCGGTTTCGGCCAGCGCCGCGATCTTCTTGGTCTCGAGCAGACCGCCAGTATGGCAGATATCGGGCTGGGCAATGTTGAACGCACGCGCCGCGATCGATTGCGTGAACTCGCGGCGCCCGATCAGCCGTTCACCGGATGCGATGGGGACCGCCGATCGCGCGGTGATATGCGCTAGGCCGGCGACATCTTCGGGCGGCACCGGCTCTTCGGCGAACATGATGCGGGCCGGTTCGATCGCCTTGAGATAGTCCATCGCCGCGTTGACGGAGGCCGGGCGCCCGTGAAAGTCGACCATGATGTCGATGTCGGGACCGACGGCCTCGCGCAGCGCGCCAACCATGTCGGCAACGGAATCGACCGCCTTCGCCGGCGAGACATAGTGGGTGTAGGGAATGCAGACGACCTTGACCGCGTCGTAGCCGGCCTGCGTGACGATGCGTCCGCGCTCGACGATCGTGTCCGCCGACCCGCTCTCATAGACCGCCTTCATGTCGCCGAGGCCGAGATGCGTATAGGTGCGCAGATAGTCGCGGACTTGGCCGCCGAGAAGCCGCCAGACCGGAACGCCCAGCGACTTGCCCAGAATGTCCCAGAGCGCGATCTCGATGCCGCTCACGGCCGACATTCCCTCGACGCCAAGACGCCAGAAACCGTGGCGCGTCAGGATCTGGTAGCACTGCTCCACATTGCGCGGATCCTGCCCGATGAGCAGTGCCTCGAGATCCTGAAGCGCGCCAACGACGGCACGCGTCTTCCATTCCAGCGTTGCCTCGCCCCAGCCAAACAGACCGGGCTCATCGGTTTCGACCCGAACGAAAACCCAGTTGCGCATTTCCGCATTGCAGACGAGCGCCTTGATGGCCGTAATTTTCATGGATGCTCCCAGGTGCGTCGTCTTTTTAAAAGTTATTATGTATGATTTATTATGAATCATATGAGCAAGTCAAGCGCGGCATCGGGCGATGATGCTCGCCGACCGCTTCGTGGTGCCGAACAAAGGCCGCATCGAACAGATCGGAACGCCCTCCGAACTCTAAGAGAACCCGGCCAATCTGTTCGTTGCGAGCTTCATAGGATCGCCGGAAATGAACATCATCAGGGCCATGTCGAGAGTGGCGTGTTCATCGCCGGACAAGGCCTGCGCCTGCCACTGCCGAAGGAGGCAGGGATAGGGAACAGGCAAGGCGTGGTTTACGGGATTCGCCCCCAGCACATCGCTGTCGGTGGCAGTCACGCAAAGGCGAGGGTCCAAGTGGTCGAGCCACCGGAAGCTCAGGAAATCACCCTAACTGCTGATGGCGTCGACCTGATGGCCGAAATCCGGGAACAGCCACTTTTCAGACCGGATCAAGAGGTGAATCTGGAGATTGTCGTGCACAAGGTGCATCTGTTCGACGCCCAGAGCGGCATCAGGATAAACTAGGGGCGCTTGTTCTCTCGATACTATCCACCTTCGCCAAGGCGATGCGCCCGCTCGGCGGCTCATCCCCATCGATGAGAATGCGCTCCGCCGCTCCATCAAGATCCTCATACTGGCCGCTTCTCAGGGCCCACAGAAAGCCGCTCAGTCCAAGCGCTCCGAGGAAGAGCGCCACGGGGATGAGATAGACGAGCGTCGTCATGGCTGTTGGACCAACATGCCTGGGCGTCCGCGCCGGTCGCGCGAAGCGCGTTCAGGCGATGCGCTTTTCGTGAAACCTTGCAGCCGCATGGCGTTTCCGATCACCAGCAGCGACGAGGCGGACATGGCGATCGCCGCAATGAGCGGCGTCACGTGCCCCGAAATGGCGATCGGCACCGCGAACGCGTTGTAGACAATGGCAATGGCGATGTTCTGTCGAATGAGCCGGCCTGCCTTTCGCGAGATATCCAAGGCCAAGGGCACCGCCAGAAGGCTTTCGCGCAGGAAGACGAAATCGGCGGCATTGCGACCGACATCGGCCGCTGTGGCCGGGGCCATCGAGACATGCGCCGCGCCGAGCGCCGGCGTATCGTTCAGTCCGTCGCCTACCATCAGCACCTTGTGGCCTTCCCTGGACAGCGCCTCGATCCACTCGACCTTGCCGGACGGGAGCAGGGCCGGAACGAAGTCCTCGATCCCCAAGGTCTTGGCGACGTCGCGACAGGCGTTGGCGGTGTCGCCGGACAACATCTGGACCGACATGCCGGCATCCTGCAATTGCCCGACCGCCGCCTTTGCGTCGGCGCGCGCGGCGTCTTCGAAGGCAAAGGTGGCGACGATGATCCCGTTCTTCGAAAGCACTGTCCCGCCATAGCCGCCATATTTGCCTTCGCCGCCGGTCCGCGCCTTCCATCCAGCCCATCCGCGCCGGCCGAGGCGCCAGGTGTTGCCTTCGGTGACGGCTTCCATGCCGAAGCCTGGGTGTTCGCTGACGGACTGGAGCCCGGGTTGGCTGGAAGAGCCCGCGAAACCGGCTATGGCCTTCGAGAATGGATGGCGCGACTGCGCGGCCATGTCGGCCGCGATCGCCAGCATGGCCGGGTCGATGGACGGCCCATTGATCAGCCTTGGCTGTCCGAGCGTGAGGGTCCCGGTCTTGTCGAACAGCACCGTATCGATCGCCGCCAGTCGTTCCGTGGCCGAACCGTCCTTGACCATGACGCCGGCCTCGAAAAGACGCCGCGCCGCGACGACCTGCACGATCGGCACGGCCAGGCCGAGCGCGCATGGGCAGGTGATGATGAGAACGGCAATCGCGATCGTCATTGCCAGATGCCAGTCGCCCGAAGCGATCATCCATCCAAGGAACGTCAGCAAGGCAGCGAGATGGACCACCGGAGCGTAGAGCGCCGACACACGGTCGGCGATCCTGCGGTAGTGCGAGCGGCCGCCCTCCGCGGCTTCCATGAGCCGGACCATTTCGGCCAGGAAAGAATCCTTCGCCGCGGCCGTCGCCTGCATGGTCAGCGGGCCGGTGAGATTGAGCGTGCCTGCCTGAACCTGGGCTCCCGCTCCCACGGTCCGGGGCGTGCTTTCCCCGGATACCAGTGAACAATCGAGATCCGAAATACCGCTGAGGATATTGCCGTCGACCGGAATTCGCTCACCGGCGGCGATGTGCAGCGCCATGCCCGGTTCGATCTCGCCGACCGGCAGGTAATCGCGCACGCCATCGCCGCGCAGCACGATGGCGCCGCGCGCCGCCAGCCGCGACAGGCCATTCACGGCGGTGCGGGCCCGTTCGCGCATGACGTGGTCCAGCGTGCGGCCGATCAGGAGGAAGAACAGCAGCGAAACGGAGGCGTCGAAATAGGCGTGGTCGCCATGATTGATGGTTTCGTAGAGGCTCATGGCGTAGGCAAGCGACACGCCGACCGCAATCGGGACGTCCATGTTCATGCGCCCGTGGCGCAAGGCATTCCAGGCCGAGCGGAAATAGATGCCGCCGGCAAAGGCCAGGGCGGGGATGGCGATCAGCGCCGAAACCCAGTGGAACAGGTCGCGGGTCGCGCCTTCGGCGCCGGACCAGACCGAGACCGACAGCAGCATGATGTTGCCGGCGGCAAAACCCGCGACCGCGACCGCCCGGATCAGTTCCGAAAGCGTCTTGTCCTTGTTGCCGGTCTCCGGATCGAAGAGATGCGCTTGGTAGCCCAGCCGCCCAAGCGTTGCGAAAAATGGCGGAGCCTCGTCGCCACGCCACTGGACCGAAACTCGTCTGGTCGACAGGTTGACGCGAGCGCTCTCGACGCGATTGAGCTTTCCCAATGCCGTCTCGATCGTCTGGATGCAGGCCGCGCAGTGGACTGTCGGTACCGACAGATCGGTCTGGCAAAGGTTGTCGCCGATCGATCGGCTTACCAGCCTGATCTCCTGGCTGGACGGCAGGACCGATGGGGCGCCGGCCAGATCCAGCGTCATTTCAGCGCCAGGTGCACAACAGCTCATTTCATCGCCCCATGGGAAATCATGATCCTGCGGACGTCACGATAGGCTTTGTCCAGACCGGCATCGGCGTCGACTTCGACGATCCAGACCCCGTCCTTCGGCGTATGCTGCGCGGCGAAGTCCTGGCCCGAGGCGAGGGCGAGCGTGATGGCCTTATCCTCCTTCTCATAGGCGGGGTGGCGAAACAGCACCTTGACGCCATGCAAGGCGACCGGCTTGCCGCCGGCATCGGTAAGGCTATAGCGAACCTCACCCGCCGCGATGGTCAGTTTGCCGGTCCAGCCGAGGGCCGCCTGCGCGCGCCCCTCTTCGGCTTTCTTGTTGAATTGCTGGCTCGCCACATAGGTGTTCTCGACCACCAGGCCGGTCCAGCTTGTGCTGGCGAGCGTTGCCATGGTCAGATTGACCGCGATGACCACGCCGAAAAAGGCAAGGACGGTGGCCAGCATGTGCCTGCCGGTGAATTCGCGGGATTTTTGCGCCTTGGCGGTCATCTGGCGATCTCCGGTGCGTTGAAGGTGGCGGTGTATTCGTCGGACTCGAAGCTCGCTCTGTCCTCGGCCCGGAACTTGAAGGTCTGTGCCGTACCCTGGATCTGGCCCGCCGGCTGGCGTACGAAGACCTTGAGCATCTTCAGCCGGTCGGGTTCGACCGAGATGGGAACGGAGCGACCTGCCGGCTGATCGATGCCGACCACGCTCATCTCTGCTCCTTCCAAGCCCTGAAGGGTGACGACGATGGTCCTGGGCTCGGGGATCATGTTGAGCAGCTTGACGGTGTAGCCGTTGCGGATGGAGCCGTCGGACAGGGTGACGAACTGCGGATTGCGGTCGTGCAGCACGTTCACTTCGAGCCGGTCGCGCGTCAGCAGCGAATACAGCAGGCCCAGGCCGATCAGCGACCACAGGGCCATGTAGACATAGGTGCGTGGCCGAAAGATCTTGCGAATGTGGAAATGGGCCACCTTGTCGGAGAACAGGCCGTCAGCGGTTCGGACCAGCGAAGGATTGACTGAACCCGAGCCCCCGGCGGTCGCCAGCATCATGTTGGCGTTGTAGTCGGAGAGCGTCGTGTAGGAGATCAACCCATGCTCCCTGCCGAGTTTGTCCATGACGCTGTCGCAAGCGTCGATGCAGAGCGCGCAGGTGATGCATTCGAGCTGCTGGCCGTCGCGGATGTCGATCCCCATCGGGCAGACCGCGACGCAGGCATTGCAGTCGACGCAGTCGCCGACAGGCTGCCCCGCGGCGAGCACCTTCTTGGCGTGGCGCGAGCGCGGTTCGCCGCGCCAGTCATTGTAGGTGACGGTGAGGGAGGTCTCGTCGAGCATGGCCGCCTGTATGCGCGGCCACGGGCACATATAGGTGCAGACCTGCTCGCGCATCAGCCCGCCGAACGTATAGGTCGTCGCCGTCAGTACGGCGACGGTGATGTAGGCGATGGGAGCCGCCGCGCCGGTGAAGAGTTCGCCGGCTAGCGTCGGCGCATCGGCGAAATAGAAGATCCAGGCGCCGCCGGTGGCCGCGCCTATGACCAGCCAGATGGCGTGTTTCGAGACCCGCAGCACGAGCTTGCGTGCGGTCCAGGGTCCGGCATCGAGCTTCATGCGAGCGTTGCGGTCGCCCTCGATGGCGCGCTCGACGACCAGAAACAGATCGACCCAAACGGTCTGCGGGCACGTATAGCCGCACCAGGCGCGCCCGACCGTCGACGTGATCAGGAAGAGGCCGACGCCGGCCATGACCAGCAGGCCGGCCACATAGTAGAATTCCTGCGGCCATATTTCGATGAAGAAGAAGTAGAAGCGCCGATTGGCGACATCGAGCAGTACGGCCTGGTCCGGGGCAAACGGGCCGCGATCCCATCGCAACCACGGCGTCAGGTAGTAAATGCCGAGCGTGATCGCCATCACGAGCCATTTGAACTGGCGAAAGCTGCCCGATGCACGCTTGGGGAAAACCTTCTTGCGCGCAGCATACAATGGCTGGCGCACTTTGGCGGAGTTGACCGCCTCAGCTTCGAGCCGTTCTACCTGCGTATTGTCCAGCACCGGTCTCTCCCGTCATGCAGCTTGTAATTTCGCCCTGTGGCGGCGACGAAATGCAGCGTCGACCGGGACCTTGCCTCCGACTGGATCGCGCCGCGTTGATGCAGGTCAATCGTCGGCACCGCAAATCAGTCGAGGCCCGGCAGGGCCGGGCCTCGTCGCCTGGACGGAGAGGGCAGGAGAATAGGCCCCCGTTGCTATTCTCCACCGCCAAGCGAATGCACGTAGACTGCGAGCTCCTTGACCTTGGTCTCGCCGAGACGGTCAATCCAGGCTGGCATCACGCCGTGTTTCGGCGTGCGGACCTGGGCGGCGACTGCTGCTTCGCCAGACCCGTAGAGCCAGATGGCATCGGTCAGATCGGGAGCGCCGAACTCCCTGTTGCCTTTCGCGTTGGCGCCATGACAGGCCACGCAGTTTTCCGCGAAGACCTTGGCGCCGGGCTCGATCAGACTTGCGTCCTGGACCTTGCCGGAGAGGCTCGCCACGTAGGCGCTGACCTGTGTGATCTGCTCGGGCGTGATGATGTCGCCAAAGGCCGGCATCTCGGAGATGCGCGTATCCGGGTCGGACGCGAACCGGATGCCGTGCGTGATCGTCTGCTGGACCTGGTCGGCCTTGCCGCCCCACAGCCAGTCGTCGTCATTCAGGTTGGGAAAGCCCTTGGACCCCTGTGCGCCCGAGCCATGACACTGAACGCAATTGACCTTGAATGTGGCTCCGCCGGCCGCGACCGCGAATTCACGCAGAGCATCGTCGGCGGCAATCTCGGATACGGTCTTCGATTGAATTGCCGCGACATACTTGCCCTTCGCAAGTTCGGCCGCCGCCAGCTCGTTCTTGACGTCATTTCGGCTCGAATAGCCGAGCAGCCCACTCGTCGCGGAGGACAGCATCGGCCATGCCGGATAGGCGATGGTGTAGCCGATCGCCCAGGCGATGGTGATGTAGAAGGTTATCACCCACCACCGGGGAAGAGGGTTGTTGAGTTCCCTGATGCCGTCCCACTCATGGCCGGTCGTCGAGATGCCCGACACGTCGTCGATATGCTCTGTGCTCATGATCAGTCATCCTTGAGGGGAATGCGGGCGGCTTCATCGGCCTGGCTGCGGCCGCCCGGCCGAAGTGCGAAGGCAATGCACCCGACAAAAAAGAGCGCCATGGCCAGCAAGCCCCAGCTGTCGGCGAATTCCCGCATCAGATTGTAGTCCATGGGTCGTGCTCCTCAGCGGTAACCGGCGGCTTCGTCGTAGTGTTTGAAATCGACCAGCGTGCCGAGCATCTGCAGATAGGCGACAAGCGCGTCCATCTCGGTGACCTGCTGCGGATTGCCGTCGAGATCTCCGACCTTCGCTTTCGGATAGCGGGCCAGGAGGCCGGACGTGTCGGCGTTGGGATCGGCCTGCGCCATCAAGTCGGCGTTGGCGTGCGCGATCATGTCGTCGGAGTAGGGGACGCCAACACGCCTGTTCGCAACAAGATGCGTCGAGAAGTCCTTCACCTGGATTGGCGTGTCCTTCAGGAACGCGTATTTCGGCATGATCGATTCCGGCACCACCGAGCGCGGATCGCTGAGATGCTGGACGTGCCAATCGTTCGAGTAGCGGTCGCCGACCCGGGCGAGGTCGGGGCCGGTGCGTTTCGAGCCCCACTGGAAGGGGTGATCGTACATCGACTCGGCAGCCAGGCTGTAGTGACCATAGCGCTCGACCTCGTCCCGGAATGGCCTGATCATCTGGCTGTGGCAGAGGTAGCAGCCCTCACGCACATAGATGTTGCGGCCGGCGAGTTCGAGCGGCGAATAAGGCCGCATGCCTTCGACCTTCTCGATCGTATTGTCGAGATAGAAGAGCGGGGCGATCTCGACGATGCCGCCGACCGTCACCACCAGAAGGGAACCAACGAGAAGAAGCGTGGCGTTCTTCTCGATGATCGCGTGTCTGTCCATCAAGCCCATTTCTGGCTCCTATTGTGCAGGCTGGAGGGCGGGAACAGAGCCCGGTAACGGTTGCTCCTGGCGCTGGTGGCCGAGGATCGTCATGGTGATGTTCCAGGCCATGATCAGCGCGCCGGACAGGTACATGGCTCCGCCGACGGCGCGCATGATGTAGTAGGGATGCATGGCGGCGACGGTCTCGGCGAAGGAGTAGACCAGGAAGCCCTGCTCGTCGTATTCGCGCCACATCAGGCCCTGCATGATGCCGGACACCCACATGACCGCGGCGTAGACGACGATGCCGAGCGTCGCCAGCCAGAAGTGCCAGGTGACCAGCCGCAGCGAATAGAGGCGTTCGCGGTTCCACAGCTTCGGCACCATGTAGTAGATCGCGCCGAACGAGATCATGCCGACCCAGCCGAGGGCGCCGGAATGGACATGGCCGATGGTCCAGTCGGTGTAGTGGCTAAGCGAATTGACCGACTTGATCGACATCATCGGGCCTTCGAAGGTCGACATGCCGTAGAAGGCGATGGCGATCACCATCATGCGGATGATCGGGTCGGTGCGGATCTTGTCCCATGCACCGGACAGCGTCATCAGGCCGTTGATCATCCCGCCCCAGGACGGCATCCAGAGCATGATCGAGAACACCATGCCGAGCGTCTGCGCCCAATCGGGCAGGGCGGTATAGTGGAGATGGTGGGGGCCAGCCCAGATATAGAGGAAGATCAGGGCCCAGAAGTGGATGATCGAAAGGCGATAGGAGTAGACCGGGCGGTTGGCCTGCTTGGGCACGAAGTAATACATCATGCCGAGGAAGCCGGCCGTCAGGAAGAAGCCGACCGCGTTGTGGCCGTACCACCATTGCGTCAGCGCATCCTGGACACCGGAAAATGCGGAGTAGCTCTTCGAGCCCAGGAAGGAGGCCGGCATCGACAGGTTGTTGACCACGTGCAGCATCGCGATGGTCACGATGAACGAGAGGTAGAACCAGTTGGCGACGTAGATATGCGGCTCCTTGCGCTTCAGGATAGTGCCGAGGAACAGGAGGAGATAGGCGACCCAGACGATGGTCAGCCAGATGTCGACATACCATTCAGGCTCGGCATATTCACGGGATTCGGTGATGCCGAGCAGATAGCCGGTGGCCGCCATGACGATGAAAAGCTGATACCCCCAGAACACGAACCAGGCGAGATTGCCGCCGAAAAGTCGGGCGCGGCAGGTGCGCTGCACCACATACAGGGACGTGCAAAGCAGAGCGTTGCCGCCGAAGGCAAAAACGACGCCGGATGTGTGCAGCGGCCGCAAACGCCCGAAATTGAACCAGGGCTGGATGTTGAGATCCGGGTAGGCAAGCTGCAGCGCGATGATCACGCCGACAAGCATGCCGACCACGCCCCAGAACATGGTGGCGATGGCGCCGTAGCGGATCGGCCCGTCCATATAGGCGGACGGATCGATCGGAGCCGCCGGCGCGAAACTGGTCTTGCGCAGAAGAACAGCGACAAAGCCCAGCAGCACGATGAACAGCACCCACATATGCTGGCGGAAAGGCTCATCCACGCCAAAGCCGGCGGCCACCAGGGCCGCGAATGCAAACAGGCTTAGAGCCACAGTTTCAGTGCCGAATTTCATGACATGTCCCCGACCTCGGATTCCGTGCGCGGAAAGCAAATCCGCAGCGGCACAATTCCTCAGCCGGGTTGCCGGTGCCTTGATCCAGGTCAAAGCCCACCGCGTTGTCATTGGGCAGCGTAAGCCTTGCAAAAGACCGGAGGCTGACATTGGACTCGGAGAAAGTGCGAGGACCGTCGCTGTTTGAAAACCGCCGTGAAATCGCCACGCTGGCCGGGCGGGAGGCCGTCCCGACCGCGGTGATGCGGCGTGCGCATGACGAGAAACTCCGCCTTTGCGATGCTCTGGAACAAATCGCGGACGCTCTGCCAGGTGTTGATCGGATGATATGCCTCAGCACAGCCAACTCGATCGTGCCGCTTCTGCGCAGCATCCATCAGTACGAAGAGGCCATCATTTTTCCGGCTTACGAGGAGGCGGTGGTCGACAGCGAGGCGAACCTTGCCTCGACCCGACGATTGCGGGCCGAGCATGTGGAAGACGAATGCTTTGCCGGTGAGGTGACTGAAATCCTGCTGGCCATCGGACATGGCGAGACAGTCGAGAATCCCGAAGCCATCGGGTTCATGTTGCGCGGCCTGTTCGAGAATTTGCGCCGGCACATCGCGTTTGAACGCGAGCACGTGCTGCCGATGATCGGGATCGCTGATTGAGGTCAGGCGCCGGAGCGACTGGCCAAGCGGTTAAGGCTGGTCACCGTCACATGTCGATTGTTCTCGATCCGGATCAGCCCGTCTGTCCGCAGCCGGGTCAACTGGCGACTCACCGTCTCGATCGTCAGGCCGAGGAAATCGGCGATGTCGGCGCGTGTGAGCGGCAGCTCGAAGCTCGTCGCGTTGGTGGCCGGATCGAGCGTGGGATCGATGTTTCTGGCAATCATCAGCAGAAAGCTCGTCACTTTTTCCGCGGCCGTCTTGCGCCCCAGCGTCACCATCCAGTCGCGTGCTTCGTCAAGCTCGTTCAATGTCTGCTTGAGCAGGCGATGCTCGAGCTCTGGCGATTCCCTCATCATTCTCTCGATGGACGCTCTTGGAAACGAGCACAGGGAGACGGCCGTTGCCGCTTCGGCGTTGATAGCGCTTTCCACCTTGAATGGCCGCCCCAGAAAATCGGGAGCAAACTGAAGCCCGACAATCTGTTGGCGCCCGTCCGAAAGGCTTTTCGTCAGCTTCACCACGCCGGAAAGCACGTTGGAATAGCTGTCGACGGTCTCGGCGTCGCCAATCAGCTCCACGCCCGGATCAATGGTGTGCTTTGACGAAAGCTTGGCGAGTCCGACCAATTGATCGGGGTCGAGCGCACCGCATACGCCGCGATGCCGCGCCTCGCATGATTGGCAAAGCACGGGAATGCCGGCGCTATGAACATCTTGACGTACTGTCATCACGATCGTCCGAGGACCCTCAGTATCGGCAAGATAAGTGTCGGCCATTGAAAAAGCCTTGTGACAGTTTGTCCGGTGCAAAGGCTTTGACCGAAATCAAGGCATTGGCGCGCGGTTGCGGCCATTGCCTTGACCTTGCAAACACAGAGGGAGCGACATGCAACCGGAAGTGGCCGCAAGGCTTGGCGAAAATGTGCCGCGGTACACGAGCTATCCGACAGCGCCTCATTTCCACCCGGGGGTTGATGCGGCTGTCTGTCGGACTTGGCTCGAAGCGCTCGAAAGCGATGACGAGATATCGCTCTATCTGCATATTCCCTACTGCGACAAGCTGTGCTGGTTCTGCGCATGCCACACCAAGCACACCCGGCACTATCAGCCGGTGGCGACCTTTCTGCATTCCTTGCATAGGGAGATCGAGACGGTTGGCCGCCTCGTGCGCGGCAAGGGCCGGGTGCGCGCCATCCATTTCGGCGGCGGCTCGCCGACGATGCTGAATCCCGAGGACATCCTGTCGCTTGGAAAAGCGCTGCGGGATCGTTTCGATGTGCTCGACGATGCCAGCCTCAGTGTCGAAATCGATCCGAGCGACATGGACGAGGCCCGGCTCGACGCCCTGTCCGCGATCGGCATGACGAGGGCGAGCCTAGGCGTTCAGGATTTCGATCCCAAGGTGCAGAAAGCCATCAATCGCGAGCAAAGCTTCCTGCTGACCAAGAGCGTGGTGGACGCCGTGCGGGCGCGTGGCGTGAATTCGGTGAACCTCGACCTGCTCTACGGACTGCCGCACCAGACCCTCGAGAGTGTTGCTCGCACCGTCGCCCAGGCGTTGACGCTGCAGCCCGACAGGCTGGCGCTGTTCGGCTACGCGCATGTGCCTTGGTTCAAGAAACATCAAACGATGATCGACGAAGCATGGCTCCCCGATTCCGCCGGACGGTTGGCGCAATCGCAGCTCGCCGCCCGGCTGATCGTGGACGCCGGATACGAGGCCCTGGGGCTGGACCATTTCGCCAAGCCGGACGATACGCTCGCCATCTCGGCTCGCACCGGCAAGATCCGCCGCAATTTCCAGGGCTATACAGAGGACAATTGCGAGACGCTGATTGGGCTCGGGCCTTCCGCGATCAGCCGATACCGCCAGGGCTACGCCCAGAACATCGTCGCAACCGGCGCATACGAGAAGGCCGTGGATTCCGGACAGCTGGCAGTGGCGCGCGGCATCGAGCTCAGCGTCGACGATCTGGCGAGAGGCTGGATCATCGAGCGTCTGATGTGCCATTTCGCCTTCTCGGCGATCGAACTGGTCGAGCGCTTCGGCGACGTCGGCCAGAGTCTCCTGGCCATGGCAAGTCGACTTGCGATCAGCGGCGGCGGGCTGCTGCTTCGGCTCGACGGCGAAAACTTCGTCGTGCCGAAGGACAACCGCCCGCTTGTCAGGACGGTGGCAGCGAAGTTCGACAAGTACCTCGAAGCCGGCACAGCCAGGCATTCAGTGGCGGTCTGAGCGCCAGTCCGGTCAGAAGTGCTCGCCAACCCTGAACGGGCCGATGCGCGTTCCGGCAGCGACCAGGTAGGCGGTCGACCAGCCGATGAGCAGAAATCCGTTCACGCCCTCGAGCGCCGCCAGCACGCGCCAGCCATGGGCGGGAACCACGTCGCCATATCCGACCGTCGAAAAGGTAATGGTGGAAAAATAGAGCGCGGTCTCGAAGTCCGGCAAGACGCCGAGTTCAAGATACACGCCGGCCCACAGCCACACCTCGGCTGTGATAACGGCAAAGAGCCCCATGACGACGCTGATCATCGCGACCACTCGGCTGCGACGGCCGTGCATGCGGAAGCGAGCCACGAGGTGCGCCATGGCGTGGGTAATCGCGATGAGACCGAAGGTATGGATGAGGACCGTCAGGCTGATGACGATCGTGCCGGCGAACAGATTTATGACCATATGCTGATCGTAGCGGCGCAGCGGCGCTTTGCATTGTGCAAGATCAAACCGATGGAGGATGAGAACCGAAGCACGCGCTTCTTGCAGCCTGTCGGTTGTCCACGCGTCTGTTTTTCTGGTGCGTTCCTTTCACTGGGACAAAGGGCAAGCAGCCCGATGCACCGACATCACATCTGGACGGCGCAGATCGTCGACCGCGTCAGGAACCGCTTCTCACGACCATTGTCGAGCGAGAACATGCCGCCGCGGCCAGGCACCACGTCGATGATCAAATCGGTGTGCTTCCAGGCCTCGAATTGCGACGCGCCGATGTAGAAGGGTACGTCTTCGATGTGGCCGAGCAGTACATCGTGGTCGCCGACGACGAAGCCGGCGCGCGGATAGCACATGGGCGAAGAGCCGTCGCAGCAGCCGCCGGATTGGTGGAACAGCACCGGCCCATGCTCGGCAACGATCTCCGCGACCAGTTCGAGGGCGGCCGGCGTCGCCGTGACCTTTGCGTGCATGGTCTTTCCGATCTCCAGTCTTGGGCGCGGCCCCTCGCGGAGCCGCGCCTGTGCGACAAACAGCCGATCAGAAGAAGCCGAGCTTCTTCGGGCTATAGCTGACCAGCATGTTCTTGGTCTGCTGATAATGGTCGAGCATCATCTTGTGCGTCTCGCGGCCGATGCCGGACTGCTTGTAGCCGCCGAAGGCCGCATGCGCGGGATAGGCGTGGTAGCAGTTGGTCCAGACGCGGCCGGCCTGGATCGCGCGGCCAAAGCGATAGGCGCGGTTGCCGTCACGTGTCCAGACGCCGGCGCCGAGCCCGTAGAGCGTATCGTTGGCAATGCTGAGCGCTTCGTCGTCGTCCTTGAAGGTCGTGACCGAAACCACCGGTCCGAAAATCTCCTCCTGGAAAATGCGCATCTTGTTGTGGCCCCTGAACACGGTCGGCTTGACGTAATAGCCGCCCGCCAGGTCGCCGGGCAGAACATTGCGGGCGCCGCCGGTCAGCACCTCGGCGCCTTCCTGGCGGCCGATGTCGATGTAGGACAGGATCTTTTCAAGCTGCTCGGACGAGGCCTGGGCGCCAATCATCGTCGCGGGATCGAGCGGGTCGCCCTGCACGATCGCTTCGACGCGCTTGAGGGCACGTTCCATGAACCTGTCGTAGATCGATTCATGGATGAGCGCGCGGCTCGGGCAGGTGCAGACCTCCCCTTGGTTCAGCGCGAACATGACGAAGCCTTCGATCGCCTTGTCGAAGAAATCGTCGTCCTCGGCGACAACGTCCTTGAAGAAGATGTTGGGCGACTTGCCGCCCAGTTCCAGTGTGACGGGGATGAGGTTCTGGCTGGCATATTGCATGATCAGCCGGCCCGTCGTGGTCTCGCCGGTAAAGGCGATCTTGGCGATGCGCGGCGACGACGCGAGTGGCTTGCCGGCCTCGAGGCCGAAGCCGTTGACGATGTTGAGCACACCTGGCGGCAGCAGATCGCCGATAAGATCGGCCCAGAGCAGGATGGCGGCCGGTGTCTGCTCGGCGGGCTTCAGCACGACGCAGTTGCCGGCCGCAAGCGCGGGCGCGAGCTTCCAGCATGCCATCAGCAGCGGGAAGTTCCAGGGAATGATCTGGCCGACCACGCCGAGCGGCTCGTGGAAATGATAGGCGACCGTGTCGTCGTCGATCTGCGAAAGGCTGCCTTCCTGGCCGCGCACGGCGCCAGCGAAATACCGGAAATGGTCGATGGCCAGAGGCAGGTCGGCCGCGGTCGTTTCCCGGATCGGCTTGCCGTTGTCCCAGGTTTCGGCGCAGGCGAGCAGATCGAGGTTCTCCTCCATGCGGTCGGCGATGCGGTTGAGGATAAGCGACCGCTCTGCCACGCTGGTGCGTCCCCACGCGTCCTTGGCGGCATGGGCCGCATCCAGGGCCGCCTCGATGTCCTGGGCATCCGAGCGCGCCACCTCGCACAGCAGCTGGCCGTTCACCGGGGAGTGGTTCTCGAAGTAGCGGCCGGAGCGGGGTTCGGTCCATTTGCCGCCGATGAAATTGCCGTAGCGCTTGTCAAAAGGCGCCTTGACCGGGCGTGAGAATTCAACCTTGTTCATGTGTCTTCCTCCCAAAGCTGACGTCGCGGGATGCGACGCTTCGGAAGAGAGTTGCGATTTAGGCCGCCAATGTCACCGCCCCGGGGACAGCGGGCGGGCGGGATGTGTCGCAGAATTGCGACAGCCGTATGAGGTTTCGAATGGTCAGTGCGACCTGTGGACGTCCAGGCGGTTGAGCTTGCGGTGAAGCGTCGCGCGGCTGATGCCCAGCGCCTGGGCCGCGGCCGAGACATTTCCGTCCGCCCGCGCGAGCGCCCGCTGCAGAACACCGCGCTCCGCCTCGGCAAGCACTTCTGGGCCGGCCCAGCCGAGCAGATCGGTCGCCGGCATCGGCTTGTCCAGGCACTGCTGGGTGATTCCAAGCGCAAGGCGAGCCGACCGCGTCGCGCCGACCACCAAATCGTCTGTATCCACGGCGATCAGTGCGCCGGAGCCTTTGTCGGCCACCGGCGCCAGCAGAATGCGGGCCTTGGGGAATGCCATTTTGAAGTTCTCTGCCTCGATCCGACGCACCGCGTCGATAACGGCTAGCGAAATAAGGTTGGCAAAAGCTTCGGTCAGGTCAGCGCGGCAGGACGACACGTCGAGCGCGGCCACCAGATCTCCCTGGTGGTCGTAGATCGGAGCGGTGGTGCAACTGAGCCCCGTATTGCGCGTATGGAAATGCTGGTCGCGGTGGATCGTCAGCGCGCGCTGTTCGACCAGGCAGGTGCCGATACCGTTGGTGCCCTCGCTTTGCTCGTTCCAGACGGAGCCAGTCCACAAACCCCAGGAATGAAACGTTTCGTCATCCACAGGCGCGCCGCGCCGTTCGACGGGCACGCCATCACGATCGGCGAGGAGGACGCAGCACCCGACGCCGCCCACCGCGAGATAGAGCCGGTCCAGACTCGATTGCGCGGCCCGGACGAGTGGTTCGATACGTTGGCGGGCCTGCCCCAGCTCCGTCTCCGTGAGGTAGCGTGGGGAACTGCAGTCGGTTGGATCGAGCCGGTGCAAATTGGAAGACCGTCGCCAGGACGCGACCAGCGCGGATTTCGCCGCCGCGTCCGAAGCGATCGCGGCCTGAATGCGGTCGGCATGATGACCGGATAGGTCCTCGCCCATGCTTCCTCCCAAAACCAGTCTTTCCTTCAGCCCCCGGACCATCGCTGCTTCAAGACAAGGTAGCGCTGGTGCCATGCCAGGTTCGGCTTTCAATCACGACACTGTCAATTCGACAGAAGAATCAGAGGCGGAGTCATCGAACTGCGATATCCGGCCAAGCCATAGCCCTCCTCGGCGAGAACATTCTTTGCTCCCAGGCGCCCTTCAGCTGGTTCAAAATCTAGCACAATGAACTGGGGCTTCCTTGATCGAGAGCAAAGATCTGCTCACTACGGCCCGGTCGCTGAAATCGCCGCCAAGGCATACAGATAACAACCTCGCGAACGTCCCGGCCCACGAAAAAATCAATAAAATCAAAATTATAAATATACCGTCCGGCCCGCCACTATCTTTCTGGGGGAATTTTTACCTGACTAAGAATCCGTTTCTGTTCTGCATGCAGTCACCGTGATCACGATCCGAGACGCGCAGATATGCTATTTAATGCCACCTTTTGCACTGGCGCGGGCTCATGGCTTTCTTTCTTGTCTATTGACAGAAAGACAAAAAGATCATTCGACTGAGACAGCGGCGGCTTGATGCCGGTATCAAAAACGAGGCTTTGCCATGAAGCTGGTCTTTGTCGAAGCTATTGGCAGCAAGGTTTCAAGTATCGGCTTTGGCTGCGCTTCGCTTGGCTCTCGTATCGGAGTTCGCAAGGGCATCGAGACCTTGGAACGCGCCTACGAAGCAGGGGTGACCTGGTACGACGTAGCGCCTTCGTACGGCGACGGCATGGCTGAATCGATCTGGGGTGAATTTGCGTCCAGGAAACGGGATAGCGTCTGCGTCTGCACCAAGGTTGGCATGCGTCCGCCGAAGACCTCCGCCACCATGCGACTGCTGAAGCCGTTGTCGCGGATCGCTGTTGCGACGGTTCCGGCGCTTAAGCAGCATGCTTCAAGAGTGCGCCCCACGCCTTTCAAGGTGCCGCTGTCCGCGGCGTTGATAAGATCCAGTGTCGAGGAAAGCCTGAGGCGTCTTCGCACGGATTATGTCGATGTCCTCGCACTGCATCGTCCGACCGCCGAAGAGCTTGTTCGCGAGGATATCATCCGGGCCGTGGAGCGCGTGATTCAGGACGGGAAGGCCCGGGCCATCTCGGTCGCGGGAGACCTCGAGGCCGGAATGACGGCTCTCCAGGAATCGCTGCCTTATCGGTTCGTGCAGATTGCCAATACCCCGCTGGAGTCAAACCTCGCCAAGTTGAAGGCGCGCGTTCACCGGCACAGAACGTTCGTAACGCACGGGACATTCTCAGGCCTCAATCGAATCGTCGCGAAATTCAATGCGCGCAAGGGAATACTGGTCGCTCTTGGTGACCTCGGATACCGCGGCAGTCCCACCGAAATTGCTATCGCATTTCTCGCCGATTACGCATTCGCAACGAATTCGGCCGGCGTCACCCTGGTCTCCATGCTCAAGAAGGAACACCTCGATTTCAATCTGCGGCGATTAAAGAACGATCTAACACCCGAGCGCCTGAATGCCGTCATTGCCGCGCTCGACATGGGTGTCAAAGACTGATCGGCTGGCAGCTTGCCGGGGTTCTCCAACCACAGGTTTGACTGGCGCAGGAATGCCGAACAGCTATACTGGAAACATTAAGCCAGCGGGTTCGCCATGAGCAAAGAGTTCAGTGTCGCCGACGCCTATGGCACGGGCCGCGCCATTTTCATGGGACTTGAGTTGCTCGTCGCGCCCGGTGCGCTCGTCCCCCGGCCAGAGACGGAATTGCTGGGCAGGACGGCCCTTGGTGTTTTGCATCAAATGAACCTGCCGGCGCCGCGCATCGTCGACATGTGCTGCGGCACTGGCAATCTGGCGTGTGCCATCGCCCACCGCATTCCCACCGCACGTGTCTGGGCGAGCGACCTCACCGATGGATGCGTCGAGGTGGCACGCCGTAACGCCGCCCATCACGGCATGGCTGACCGCGTTTCGGTGCTTCACGGCGATTTGTTCGACGCTCTCTCGGGCCTTGGGCTCGACGGAACGATCGACATTATCGTCTGCAATCCGCCCTACATTTCGGAAAAGCGGCTTGAGGGTGACCGCGCGCATCTGGTCGAACTCGAGCCGCGCGAAGCGTTCGCGGCCGGCCCGTACGGCCTGAGCATCCATATGCGGGTGGTGAAGGACGCGCCACGATACTTGCGGCCTGGCGGCACCCTGCTCTTCGAGGTCGGCCTTGGCCAGGACCGGCAGGTGATGGGACTGCTGGAGCGCGGCAAGGCATACGAGAACATCCGCGCTGTGTCGAACGAAGCGGGCGAGGGCCGGGTGGTCCTGGGACAAGCCAAGTCGCAGGCATGAGCGTGCGGAAACCCAGAGCAATTGCGCGAACCGGTCTGGGCTTTACGCCGGCAATCAATTCATCTTGCGGATGATGTATTGCTCGATCCCTTGAATGGAATCGAGGTTTTCAGGCAAGAGCTCGCTGTCTTCGACGATGATGCCAAAGGTCTCCTCTATGAAGCCTATAATCTCAAGCACTCCCGTCGAGTCGACGATGCCCTGGTCGAGCAAGGACGTTTCGCTCATCAATGCCTTCACGTCGCTCACGTAGAAATTCGAAACCAAGAAACTGCGGATCTGCTCGCTGTAGGTTCCGGTGCGGTCTTTGATCGTCAACATGAATTCGCCCTCTGTAAGACACAATAAAATAAGCGACCTCGTCCCCGCGCCCACCTCATGACAGGGCCGTTTTCTTGAGTTTGCCGGTATCCGTCATCGGTAGGCTGGCCACGACGACGATGGACTTCGGAACCATGAAGTTTTCCAGTCGTTTCTGGCACTCCATCTGCAGCTGTTTTTCGCCGATGGTTCTTCCATTCTCCATCACGACAAACGCCTTAACCGCCTGCCCAAGGAGTTCGTCGGGAACACCGATGACCGCTGCTTCCCGGACGCCGGGAATATCCATAAGGACGTTCTCCACTTCCTTCGGCGCCACCTTCTCGCCTCGCGATTTTATGATCTCGTCACCGCGGCTGACGAAGTAGAGGTAGCCCTCCGCGTCCATCCGGCAGTAGTCGCCGGTATATAGGACCTGCTCGCCGGGCAACGGGCCGGGTTTGAGCTTCCTGGCCGTCGCTTCGGGCTTGCCCCAGTAGCCCTTCATGACTGTCGCGCCGCGAATGACGAGCTGGCCAACGACGCCGGGGCCGACCCTTCTGTCATGTTCGTCGACGATCCACATTTCCGTATTCGGGATCGCGATCCCGACGCTCAACGGCTTTCGCGCGAGATCCTCCGGCGGCAAATAGGTGCAACGCTTGCATTCGGTGAGGCCGTACATCGAATAGATGCGTGCGCTCGAAAACAGATCCCGAAGCATGAGAATATGCTTGAGGGGCAGGGCCGCCGCGGTGTTCGTGACGTAGCGAATGCTTGAGAAATCCTGGTCCTTGAGGGACTTGAGCTCGGAGAGTGCCGCAAAGATGGTCGGCACGCCGGGGAAACCCGTAACCCCCTCTTGCCTGATCAGCCCAAGGACCTGCGCCGGGAAGGCGAACGAACGTTCGAGCACCAGCCGGGCGCCGGTGCGAAACGCCATGACCATCTGGTACAGGCCGTAATCGAAGGCGAGGGGTAGGACATTGAGGATCACCTCGTCCTCTGCAAGCTCGAGGTAGGAAGCGATCGACGCGCACGCGGTCATCATGTTCCTGTGCGTCAGCATCACGCCCTTGGGTTCGCCCGTCGAGCCGGACGTGTAGATGATGGCGGCAAGATCGATATCGATGCAGCGCCGCGCCGGCGGCGCGTCGCCGGCGGCGACCGCGATGTCCCAGCGTATGGCTTGCGGCAATCGGGAGAGCTCGTCGTCATCGATCGATCCGGAAACGATCGTCCGCAGAAGTGACGGGCAGCTGCGCGCCGGTTCGCGGAAGATCGAGTGCAGATGCGCGTCGGTGATCAGCGCCGCCGGTAGGCAGTCGTTGAGCAGATAATCAAGCTTGTCGCTCTTGGTCAGCGGGTTGACGATGCACACCACCGCATTCGCCTTGAGTACAGCCCAGAAGCTCACCACCGTCTCGACCGTGTTGTCGGCGAAGATCATCACGCGGTCGCCGCGCGCGACCCCTGATGCGGCCAAATCCGTGGCGATTGCATTGGCGCGCGCCTCGAGCTCGCCATAGGTGACACGTTGCTTGCCGCACACCAGCGCTACCTTGTCGCCGAGCCGGCCGGCGGAGTGGGCGAGGTAGTCATGCAGCAGGGGTACGGCATCATGCAACATGCAAGCGCTCCTCCCGATGTTCGCGGTCGACGTCGACGCTGAGCCCACGCATGTGGGTTGCACCGGGACAGCTCGCGACAAACTGCTGGTGCAGGAGCTGGGTCGACAGCACGCCGACAAGCGCCATGTTGTCGGCATTGGAAAGATCACCGTCACCGGTCCTGGCCTGGCACTTGCCGAGCAGGCGTGTGACCGAAGCCGGATCGAAAACATTCGCCTTGCGTATCGCCGTCTCCGAAAGCGCTTCGCGAATGTATTCAGGTGCGGCGTCGTCAGCGAAGCAAAGCGCATTGGGCGCCCGGAATGGCTGCTTCTTGCGGGTTACGATCTCGGAGGGCACGATCGGCTCCGCCACGCGTTTCAGCACGTGCTTCTCATCCAGGACACGCAGCTTGTAGGAAGGCGGAAGTGAATTCGCGAGCCTCACAAGTTCATCGTCGAGGAACGGAAAGCGCCCCTCGACGGAGTGAGCCATCAGCATCCTGTCGCCCTGCGAGGAAAGCAGATAGCCCGACATCAACGTCTGGACCTCGAGATACTGGTCCTGCGCAAGAGGGCTCCAGCGCGAAAACGCCGCGGGCAGACTGCCAAGCAACTCCGACACGGCGTCGCGGCGCTGGGAATCGGCGCGCAGATCCGCGGAGAACAGGCGCTTGATGGCGCCGGTGCTGCGCCAGCGCGTGTCATGGGCAAAGCCGGGCGCGTCATGCGCCTCGATCCCGCGTCCGAAGAACTGGCGCGCCATCGCTTGCTGTTGCACCGGCGAGCGGGTGAGATACGGGTAAAGACGCTCCAGGAGGCGTGAGCGTCGTGTCGACGCCGGCTGGCGTCCCCAGAATCGGCGGACCTTGGCTTCACGGAACAGGTCGTAGCCGGCGAACATTTCGTCGGCACCTTCGCCGGTCAGCACGACCTTGATGCCACGCTCGCGCACCAGCCTCGATAGCAGGAACAGCGGCGCCGGGGCGGTCCTCAGTATCGGGCGCTCGGTATGGTAGATCACCTCAGGAAAGATTGCCGCGATATCGCCGCGCGAAACCACCACCTCATGGTGCTCGCTGCCGGTTGCTTCGGCAACCAGGCGCTGGAAGCGGGTCTCGTCATATTCGGCGTCGGCAAAACGCAAGGAGAAGGTCTGGAAGCGTCGGCCGGCGAAGCGCCTTCCCAGTGTCGCCACAAGCGAGCTGTCCAGTCCTCCCGAGAGGTAACACCCGACAGGCACGTCGGCGCGCACCATTCGGAGTGCCGTCGCGGCCTCGAGGGCGTCACGCACGCGGTCCACCGCGTCATCGCACGACCCGCTGAACTCGCCGTGCTGCGCTCCGATATTCTCGGGGTAGGAAGGCTGCCAAAAGACCTGCTCGCGAACGGTGCCATCCTGGTAGATGCGGACATGCCCCGGTACGAGCTCGTGGATTCCCTGAAATACCCCTTGCGGTGGAACGACAGTCCAGAGCGTGAAAGTCTGATCGAGGCCGGCAGGATCAAACGCGCGAGGGATGGCTGGATCGGCTGCGAAAATGGCCTTCACTTCACTGGCGAAATAAAGGCGGCCCGCATGCTCGCAAAAATGCAGGGGGCAAATGCCGAACCGGTCGCGCGACAAGACGAGACGACCTGCTATTGAGTCCCAGATTGCGATTGCCCATTGGCCGTTCATCCGCTCGAAGGCCGCTTCGCCCCATGCGCGATACGCATGCAGCGCGACCTCCGTGTCGCTGCGGGTCCGGAAGCGGTGGCCAAGTGCAATCAGCTTTTCCCGCAGCTCGACATAGTTGAATATCTCGCCGTTGAACACGATCCAGGTCGTATCGCCTGTGTCCGCAAGCGGCTGCTGGCCGCTGGAAAGATCGACGACGGACAGGCGGGCATGCGCCAGCCCTGCACGCTTGTCGCGGTAGATGCCGCGCTCGTCCGGCCCGCGATGCGCCAGCGTGCCCACCATCCGCATCAGCGCCTCGCGTGAAGGAGAAGCCGCCGCGGCGTTCAGGGTCACAATTCCAGCGATGCCGCACATTCCCGGTCAATCCTCGCCAATTTCCACGGAGAGCAAAGGCCGCGCGTGAAGATAGTGGGCGGCCCGCCGTTTCGCGTCGATGTCTTTGAAGACTTTCTGCAGCTGGGGCTCGGTGAGGCCGGCAACCGCCGCGACCTCATCGCTGGCGATCCCATGGTTTAGGCCGTAGAGGCATAAATCCATCAGATGATAGGGCAGCGCGAAGTAGAACTCCTCCTGGCTTTGCGCCATGGAGAATGTGTCGGTGGTCGGTGCCCGCTGGCGGATTTCCTCGTCCACCCCGAGATATTCCGCGAGCTGATAAACCTGGGTTTTGTAAAGGTGGACGATCGGCATCACGTCGGCGGTTCCGTCGCCCTGCTTGACGAAAAACCCCTGGTCGTACTCCAAACGGTTTGGTGTCCCCGCAACCGCGTATTTGAGGCGGTCGGCGTGGTAGTATTCCGTCATCTTGCGCAGACGCTGCTTATAGTTGGTTGCGGCGACGATCTGCAGATAGGCGGCAGGCGACAGACGCACCGTGTCGACCTTGCCCTCCGGATCCTGGACGGTGAGTCGGGTGATGTTGAGGCCGTTGCTCTCGAGAACCGGTTCGATCACCAGCTTGCATTTCCAGCCGTCCCCATAGTCGGGAACGACGGTCCGGATCGCCTCGATCTGCCGACGGTAGGCGCCGACGGCTTCCACTGCCGGGCCTATGTCTTCCAGGATATTCTCAATGCCAAGCTGTGCCGCGACACGGCGGCCAAGTCTCAGGGAGTCGCCGGAGGAATCGCGCTCCGGCATGAACAGGCCCAAGACCTTGTCTTTGCCGAACGCCCGTGTGCACAGGGTCGCGACGACGGAGCTGTCGATGCCGCCGGAAAGGCCGACAACCACTCCGCGACGGCGGAGCGTGCCAAGAACCTGCTTGCGCAAGGTGTCAACGATGCGATCGACCTCCGCACGAGCATCGAGCACCAGCATGTCCTTGCTGAAGTGTGAGATCACGTCGATGACAGATCCTCCCTTTTGCGAGACTCGGCCGGGGAGTAGGTCCGCACGACGGCCGTCTCGATGAGCGGGCGGTTGGTGGCAAGATTGGGCTCTATGACAAGGTCGATGTGGTTGCCCATGATCGGAACCACGTCCAAATGCGCCAGAGCGCTTTCCCAGCCCAGGGCCCGAGGCATTCCCTCCCGACGGCATCGGAACAAGGTGCCGGAGATGGGCAGGGCCGGTTTGGGTGCCGCGAGCCACTGGAAGAAAGACCGCGCCCGCAAGACTTCCTGCAGTTCCAGTTTGGTTCTGAAGCTTGTCGGGCTGAACTCTCCCTTGCCAAAGCGGTCGAGAATCCTGGCGAGATACGCCTCGCAGCCCATGGCGACGGTGATCTTGGCAAGAGCTCGGCAAGCCATCCGGTGGGCGGATATGCGATTGGTGCGAATGCGATGGAATGTGCGGGTAAGTGTCTCCCAATGGTTGCTCGGCTCGTCCAGAAGGCTCGTATCGAGGATACCCAAAAACCTTACCGATCGACCGGCCGCCAGAAGCCGTGCCGCGACCTCGAACGCAACCGCGCCACCAAGCGAATGGCCGAGAAGTCGCACAGGGCCGTCAGGCTGGGCGCGGTCTATCTGCTCGACTGCGGCGGCAGCCATGGCGGAGAGGCTGTTATGTCCGTCCAATATCGCGGCGAGGCCAGGATACCGAATGGGGTTCACGCGGGCGACTTTGCCCATGGCGGCTGCGAACGCAGCCAGGCTCGGACCATAACCGACGGACCCTGGGAACAGGAAAAGAACCGGAGGGTGATGTTTCTTCGCGTGTCGTTCGCCCGCCTGTGCGGAGACGACAGCCTCAACCATCTCGTCGAAGCTCATACCGACGGTGAAGGCCTCGAGGCCCAGCTCTTGCCCTATGGCGCTCTCGATCGCCATGACGCAATGCAGCAGCTGCAGCGAATCTCCCCCCGCCTCATCCCAATTTCCCACCGCAGCGCCCATGTTGAGAACCTGCATCCACGCGTGCTGCACCACTTGCCTTGTATTCAGTTGGCCTCCTGCGGGGAGCGGTCGGGCAGCGGGCGGCTGGACGGCTGGCGCGGTCTTTCTCTCCGTACGATCCATTTCGGTGAGCGTTGCCAGGTCTACCTTACCTCCCGGCAAGCGTGGGATCTCCGCGATGGTGTGCAACCGCAACGGACGCAGCGGCGCCGGCAACGTCGTTCTGACGAGCTGACGAAGCTCCTCCGCGAAAGCAGCCCCGGCGAAGCGCTGGGCAACCGCGAATGCGATGAGTTCCTCGGCCGGCGTCACGATTGCCACGGCATCCGCCACCGAAGGCGCGCAACGCAGGACCCGTTCGAGCTCGGCGGGCTCGACGCGTCGACCATTGATCTTGATCTGGCGCCCCTTGCGGCCGACGATGCGCAACAGGCCATCGTCGTCCAGCCGAACGAGGTCGCCCGTCGCAAAAACCCGCACACCGGGATCGTCCGGGTCCGGCCGCGCGGGAATGACGACGCCGTTCTCCCAATGACCAAGCAGAACATAGGGGCTTTTGATCAGAAGCTCTCCACTCTCGCCTGTCCCGACATCGTGTCCTGCGTCGTCGACGATAGCGAATGCCATCCCGGGAAGCAGCCTGCCGACGGGGATCGATGCGTCTTGCTCCGGCCAATCCTGCGGCAGGAACCATTGCGAGCCGGTGGTCTCGGTTGACGAGTAGCCGATCTGGATCAGGCACTGGTTCGAAACGGCTTTGCGCAGCAAGGCGATGTCCGTCCACGACACCTTCTCGCCACCGATCCGTGCCACTCTGAGCGACTGGAAAGCGTCAGCAGGGGCCTCGGTCAACAGTGCCCGAAGCAGCGCCGGCACAAGATAGGCGATCGTCACACCTTCGGCTTGAACCCGAGCGCGGACAGCGCGGAGGCCGACCGCCTCCACCTCGAGAAGGTGCAACGTGGCGCCAGTCAGCAGTGCAGTAAAAATCTCCCGGCAACCGGCGATCGTGGCAGGCCCGGTCAGCGGCAGGAAAACGTCATCCGCGTTGATATGGCACGCGTCGACATATTGCCGGACGCGCCACAGCAGGCTGCGTTGGCTGTTGACGATGCCCTTGGGGCGTCCGGTGCTACCTGATGTGTAAAGCACCATTGCGGGCGCATCGACGGAAACCGAAGGGAGCTGTGGCTGCTGTGATGCCTGTTGACCGTTCGGCGCGACGCCAGCCGCAATATCGATCCATAGGACTTCCTGCGGCAAATCGATTAGGCGAACATTTCCAGCGCCTATGATGGCGCCGAGCCGCGCGGCATTCACGATCTCGATGATCCGAGAGCCCGGATCTCTCATGTTGAGCGGAACCGAAGGCCGCCCGGCCGCCATACTGGCCAGTATCGCCACGGCGTACCAGGCCGAGTTGGCCTGAAGGATTCCGACCGCCTGTCCTTCGGGAACGACGGTAGCGATACGGTGCGACAATGTCTCGACAGCCCGGAAAAGCTCGGAATAAGTCAGGCGATTGGCGCCGTCGCCGATCGCGACCTTGTCGGGATATTGCCTTGCGACGTTTCTAAGGTGATCGAAGACGGGAATGTCGGCAAACCCGGCGCCCATCCGCTGATAGGGGCGCCAGAGGGGTCCCCCTTCGTCAAGAGCGTATTCGGGAATATCTGACCATCCGCGGGTCGTCGTCGGTCGACAATCCACCCGCAGATCTTCATTCACCGCTTCAGACTGCAAATACGCTGAAGACATTCAGGGCCCCACCAAGCTGAAGGTCGACCATCACTCGCCACCGAAATCTTTTCATCAATCATTCGGATGATGCCTCGATCTTGATCAGACAGTGCTTTCCCGCTCCCGGCCTCGAAGACGTTCTCCAATTCCCCTTCGGTAACGGCCGGTCCGCCCGGAGGTCCCCGATCTTGAGACGCTTGCCAAGGGCCAATCCCGCGTGCCTCCGGCATATATGAAAGATCATTCAAATGAACGTTGGTGTGGCTCGTAATCCGGCTAAGCTTTGATACGCAGGCGAATGACTGCTTGCTCGGAGACATTTGGGTATTGCGTGATGATCATCGAGTTGTTCGGGCCGCCTGGTGCAGGGAAGACCACACTTCTTCGCGGCCTCTGCCAGGGGATGGCGAAATACGACATCAACGTGAAGACAGTGAACGGGTATCGCCTGATTGAATATGGGTCGGCCCAGGAAGACGGTCCGGAAGTTCGCCATGGCATTGGGCGCATTGGCAAAAAGATTGCCACCTCCGGCCCAGTCTTGCTGTCGACCCTGCCGAAGGATGGTGTCGCGGCGCGGCTTCTGGCGTCAATCCCACTACGAAGCCGCACATGGTCGTGGCGCATGAAGGTCGATATCGCCCTGCTGTGCGAGTCGTGGCGTCAAGCGCAGCAATCGGAAGGTTATTTCATTTTCGAAGAGGGCCTAATCCAGGCTTTATGCGCGCTGGTTTTGCTGGCGCGAAATCCAAGCATTGACGTGGTTCGTGACTGCCTGGCGTTCATGCCGCGACCAGACCTCCTTATCCAGCTCGATGCGCCGCAGGAAACATTGCGCCGCCGTCTCATGGATCGGCATGCGCAGCAACCGCTGCTGGAGGTCCTGCTGTTCGAACTCGGCGTGGACAGGGGCTTGAGGCAGGCCGATATCTCAAGGGAGATCGGCAAGTGCTTGCGCCAGGATGGATGGCCCTTGATACAAGTCAACGGTGCTGAACCTCACGACCTCGACAAGATCATCAGGCGAGCCTTGAAAGAGCACGAGACCGTCCCGGTTTGACCAAGGCGATAAGAGCCAAACCACTGGATTGGCTGGCGATCAAGGACTTGGTGGCACTCTCTTCGGCGAAGCCGTCGGCGTGTCGGCCATGGACCCGTGCGACGTTGCCAATGTAACCGGCCGCGCAATCATTTCGTGTCGCGTTGGTCGAGCACTTCAAGCATGGTGGTCAACATGCTTCCGACTTCTTCCGAGATTTCCTCGGGGCGAATTCCCGCCTTGATGGCGTCCGCCGTCACTTGCTCGGCGAGCTTCGCCGCAAGGGTCGGATCGGATCTCGAATAGGGTGGCAAATTATCCTCCACCCATTTCTGCAGGAATTCGATGCCCCGAGCGCTCATGATGGACCAACGAGCGTTGGAGCGATTTCGTTCCGCCGATATGTGTTCAAGAAAACGTCAGACCCTTGTGATCGGGGTCTGACGTTTCCCAAGGCTCACGCTACGATGAACGAGGACGCCGTCAAAGACAGATGCGGAGACAGGGTGGCAAACTGGATCTGATGTGCGCCACCCTCGCCGTCGCTGTCGAAAGACAGGGCGCCGGTCGAACTGTTGTAGATGATGTGATCGCCACTGTCGTGCGCACCCCTGCCTTGGTGGAACGCCGAGGTGGGAAGGGCGCCCGCTTGAAGGCCGGTGAACACATGGTGGTCGAGCGCGATCTTGTCCTGTGCCACGTTAAAATCGGTGATCTTGTCGACATTGCCGGTCTTGAGGGCGGCATTGAAGAAAAAGTAGTCCTTGCCCCCATTTCCCGTCAGCACGTCCTTTCCGCCACCGCCGTTGATGATGTTGCTGCCGGCATTGCCGTCTATGGTTTGGGAGAACCCGTTTCCCTTGAGGTTCATGGGCGTAGTGCCGGACTTGCTCGTGATGGCGAGGTGCTCGATCTCCGAGCCGGCCGACAGCGCGTAACTCACCGATGCCAGCACGGTATCGTTGCCGCCGCCCAACAGTTCCACCACCTTGTCGCCGACGTTGTTGACATAGTAGGTGTCGTTGTAGCCGCCACCGACCATCGTATCGGCGCCGGTGGTGCCGTGAAGCACATCCGCGCCGCCCGTGCCGTAGAAAGTGTGATCGCTGCTCGAAGGCACGGTAGTGGTTGGGGGCACCGTGCTGGTGGGCGGAGTCGTTGCGCCGGTCGAAGTTACGCTGGTGGTGCTCTGATTATGCTGAAGGAAGAGGGCCTGCAGCGCCGGCGAGTCGCCAAGCGCGGTGTCGCCCTGTTGAGAGCCCCAGGCATAGGCATAGTCGAAGGCGGGCGATGGCGCTACCTTGGCCCAGTGGTCCAGCATGGTCTGCTCCTGGGCGACGCTGGGAAGGACATATTGGCCGCCCGTATCGGTGGTGTAGTTGCCGCCGCCGAACGTCTGATAAACCGGAACGATCTGGCTGAGCGGAACGCCCGAGGCGACCGCCGCGGCCACGGTCCTGTCGATCATGTTGTAGTCGACCGTGC
>NZ_NSFU01000033.1:0-50987 GCF_002294875.1 Mesorhizobium sp. WSM4312
GGTTGGACAAGGGCGGGACTGTTCTGGCGATGCTGTTGCTGAGATAAGGCGAAGCTAACGTAACGCGCTGGATGCGTCCATTTGGTTAATGGCTGTTAGTCCCAGGATTGTCGAGCCCGACCCTCTTCCTCGCCCTCGCCTCTGGCGGGGGAGAGGTGGCCGCGAAGCGGCCGGAGAGGGGGAATTCGTAGGGCATGGCCTTGCAACAGATCGCTAACCGGCGAGGTCGGCGCAGCCCCCTCTCCGTCTCGGTTTCGCCGAGCCACCTCTTCCCCACTCCCGTGGGGCGAGGAACTTGAGCCCTTTATCCGCCCCGAAAACGCCTGTTTCTGTGTCTTTCCTTGCCAGAGCCGCGTTTCCTGTGGGACGGGGCGTGGCATTGGCTGGCTTGGGGGGTGGCATGACGAACATCGGGGCCGGGGGCGCAGCGCCCTCGCTTATCAAGGCATCGCTCAGCCGCACCGGCAAATGGGCCGGCAGCGTCGCTTTCATCAGCGGCGCCGTTGGCGACGTGCTCAATCCGCTGGCGCCGTTCGCCGCCTATATCGCGCTGGTCGCGGCCATCGCGGCGGCCATCATCGCCATTGCCATCGTGCTCAAGCTGGTGCTGGCGGCCAAGGCGCTGCCGGCGCTGTTGTTCGCCACCAGCGCGGCGGCGGTTGCCGGCGGCGTCTATGCGGTGCAGCAGGAGACCAATTCGCAGAACGGGGTCATCGCCGGCCTGGTGCCGGCGATCGCGCAATTGCAGCAGTCGATGGGCATCGTCTCCGAAAAGGTGGCCAGGATCGAGCAGACGGTGACGCAGACGCAAAAGACCGTCGAAGAGGTCAAGAAATCGACCGACACGGTTGCCCGGAAGACCGACCAGATCGCGTCCACCCAGCAGCAGCAGACGCAGCAGGGCGCGCAGACGCAGAAGACCGTCGAGGCGGTCAAGCAGACCACCGACACGCTCGTCGCCGGCCAGCAACAGCAGCAGGTCCAGGCCGAAAAGCTGCAGGCGACCACCGAGCAGATCGCCGCCTCGATCGACACCATAGCCAAGGGATTTGCCCAGTTGGCGGCGCAGGGCGGGGCGATCGCCGAGCCGAAGCGGCCGGACGAGTTCTACCACAATGCCCGCGTCTATGAATTGTCGGGGGACATGCTCAACGCCCGGCGCTCCTACCTCGCCTTTGCCGGCTTCGATGTCGACGCCATCGACCCCTATACGCGCTTTGCGACGCTGCTTCGGGTGCAGGACGGCAAGGCGGGCGCCCGCGAAGTGTTCGGGCAGCTGGCCGACAAGGGCAAGGCGCTGTCGATCAAGCTGGTGCATATTTTGCAGTTCGAGGACGCGCAGCGGCTGGACAAGCTCAACGCCTTCGTCACGGCCAATCCCGACTATGCGCCGGCCTATTTCCTCAAGGCGCAGGAGTTTTCGGAAGACCGCCTCGGCAGCCAGACGCTGACCGACAAGCGTAGCGAGGCCCAGGCGCTGACCAAGTTCGTGTCCTACGAGAAGGATGGCGGGCTGCTCAAATATTTCGTCGACCAGACGCAGCTCGCCGACTGGCTGGAGCGCAGCCGCAGCCGGCTGGCAGCACTTGGCAACGTGCTCGACCCCGCGCGCTTCGCGCCTTCGCTGACGCCGATGCGCTCCAACCAGGGCTGGTCGATGACCATTTCGCTGCCCGAACCGGCGACCGCGATTTCCTGGCGTCTCGGCGACAGCGGCCCGTTCACCGACACCGGCTTCCTGGCGATGAAGGACCAGAGCACCGGCAAGCCGATGGCCAATCCGAGCTTCGAATTGCCCGACAGCACGGCGGCGACCACGATCGGCATAAAATATCTCGACATCAGGGGCCGCGAGACCGGCCCGTTCGACATACGCTTCGATCCGGATGGCGCCCTGCAGCAAGGCGACAAGCAGATCCTCGACCAGTTCTGGACGTCGTGGATCGCCTTCGACTCCGGCGGCAATCACGGGCTGGTCTATTTCACCCAGATGCTGTCCTACCGCTGCGCCATCAAGGAGGTGCATTACAGCCTGAACGGTGCCGCGCTCGACAATTCGTTCGAGATACCGCCTTGCGACAAGAAGGACCCCTACGCCATCCCGTACGACGCCAAGGGCTATTTCAAGGTCGCCGACAGCGTGAAATCGATGTCGGTGCAGGTCACCTACACCGACGGGACGAAATCGCCGGTGCGGGAATACAAGCGGCAGTAGCTCTGCTTACCCTCCCCTTGTGGGGGGCCGAAGGACGGGCGAGACTCGTGGCTCGCCCCGGCACGTCGATCCGCATAGCGGATCGGGGTGGGGGAAGCCGGCCCCACCCCACCCCGTCGAACGATCTCCGCGTCGCTTCGACCGCTCGCCGACCCTCCTCACAAGGGGGAGGGTGAGGCGAGCTGATGAGAAATGCCCGATACCATGCTTGCGCAAGCCGCTCCGAAAGGCTTCTGTTTGCGCCTTCAGATTCGGGTGAGAGCGCTATGGATACGATCACGATCAAGGCCAGGGGTATTTCGGTTTCGCTCGACCTCACCGTCGGCCACATCGCCGACATGACCGTCGAGAGCGGCGGGCGCCAGCTGAAGCCGCTGCACCGCGCGCCCTGGGTGGACGCAGGCGAGGCGCTGCCGAAGGACCTGCCGCAAGGCACGGTCCGGCTGTCGGGCGACTTCCTCTGCGCGCCGTTTTCGCGCAGCGATGTCGAGGAAGCGCCGCTGCATGGCTGGACAGCCAACAGTGACTGGGATGTCACCGAGAGCAGTGCCACGGAGAGCGGCTGGCGCGCGGTCTTCCGGCTGCGGCACAAGGTGATGGGAGCCAGCGTCGACAAGATTTTTACGCTCATCGACGGCCATCCCTTCCTCTACCAGGAACATGTGTTTTCCGGCGGTTCCGGCGCGATTTCCGTCGCCCATCACCCGATGACGGCGATGAAAGGCGGCGGCAGGCTGGCCTTTTCGCCGAAGCGCTTTGCCGCGACGCTGGCCGATCCTTTGGAGCCCGATCCCGCGCGCGGCCGCTTCATGCTGGCCTATCCGGCGCGCTCGGCCGACCTCGCCCAGTTTCCCGCCGCCGGCGGCGGCACGGCCGACCTGACGCAATACCGCATGGAGGACCGGCGTGAGGATTTCGTCACCCTGGTCGAGGCCGACCATGGCGGTCCGGGCTGGACGGCGCTGGCACGCCAGGCCGAGGACGATCTGGTGCTGGTGCTGAAGAACCCCGCGGAGCTGCCCGTTACCATGCTGTGGCTGAGCAATGGCGGGCGCGACTACGCGCCGTGGAGCGGCCGGCATCTCGGGGTGCTCGGCATAGAGGACGGCCGCTCGGCGATAGGCCATGCCGCCTCGATCGGCGACAATTGGCTGAAGCGCGAAGGCGTGGCGACCGCCTTTGTGCTCGGCCAAGGCCGCGGCTTTTCGTTCCGCCATGTCATCGGCGCCCTGTCCCCGTCCGGCGGCACCCCGCCGCGAGAGATCACCACGGCCGACGGCCGGATGCGGCTCGCGGCGGGCGGATCGACCAGGGAAGTGGCATTCGACAGCGCGTTCCTGCGCATCGGCCAGCCCGCGGCCGCCTGAGGCGAGGTTTGCGCGAGCGCGGGGTTTGAAATTTCCGCCGACTGCCGCCAAAATGCAGCGTAATGTTTCGCCGATCATCCAGGCAAAGTGAGGCTCCCATGTCCGAAATCGCCCACCTCGCCGCCACCATCTTCAAGCGCGCCGGCAAGGCAAAGCGCTTCATCGTCGCCATCGCCGGACCGCCAGGCTCCGGCAAGTCCACGCTGTCGGCCGGCCTGCATGACCTTTTGCCGGAAGGGGCGGTGGAGGTCGTACCGATGGACGGCTTCCACTATGACGACATCGTGCTCAACGCGCGCGGCCTGCGGGCGCGCAAGGGCGCACCGGAGACCTTCGACTTCGCCGGCTTCGAGACCCTGCTGAAGCGCATCCGGGCCGGTGAACCCGACATCGCCATTCCGGTCTTCGACCGCAGCATGGAATTGTCGCGCGCCGCCGCGGCGATCGTCGGCACCGAGACCAAGTTCATCCTGGTCGAAGGCAATTACCTGCTGCTCGACGAGGAGCCGTGGTCACGGCTGGCGCCGCTGTTCGATTTCTCGATCTTCGTCGACGTGCCGCGCAATGAGCTCGAGCGCCGCCTGATGGAGCGCTGGCACGGCCATGGCCGTTCGGACGAAGAGGCGCGCGCCTGGATCGCCTCCAACGATCTGCCCAACATCGAACGCGTGCTGGCCCGGCGCCGGGCCGCCGACCTGATCATTGGTTAACACGCTTAATTTTCCGTATTTTGGGGCGGGAACCTTAAGAGTTTCGCGCCGTTATGCCTCAGAACCCGTTTGTCCGGCGTAAGGGATTTTCCAATGGCAACCAAGGCAAAAAAACCAGCCAAGACGAGGCCCGCGAAGGCAACTCAAGCGAAGGCCGGTGCTGGTCCGGCGATCGCTGAACGCTCGAAAGACGGCAAGGCTGCTTTCGGCAAGGCCGCGCCCCGAAAGGTCGTACCGGCCGCCAAGACCGCCAGCCCGCGCAAATCGGCGCCGACCAAAGCCGGTGCCGTTCGAACGGCAGCGAATGTCGCCGCAGGCGCCGTCGTCGCAACCGCGCGCGGCGCCGTCTCGCTGGCGGCCTCCGTTATCGGCAAGGGCGGCTCGAAGGCCAAGGCGAAATAAGCAGGCTGCTTCGTCCGGCCGAGCATCTTTGGCAAAGGGCCTCGCCTTACGGCGACAGGCCGTCCTAGCCCTTTGCCGGAATGGTCAGGCCCTTCTGGACCGCCGGCCGCGCCAGGCCGCGCTCCAGCCATGCCGCCACATTGGCGAAATCATCGAAACCGACGAGGTCGCGTGCTTCATAGAAGCCGATCAAATTGCGCACCCAGCCGAGCAGCGAGATGTCGGCGATGGTGTAGTCGTTGCCCATGATCCATTTGCTGCCTTTCAGCCTGCCATCGAGCACGCCGAGCAGCCGCCGCGATTCGTCGCGGTAGCGTTCCAGCGGGCGCTTGTCGGCGATCTCGCGGCCGGCGAATTTGTGGAAGAAGCCGACCTGGCCGAACATCGGCCCGACGGAAGCCATCTGGAAGAAGACCCACTGGATCGTCTCGTAGCGCCGCGCTGCGTCCGCCGGGACGAGCAGGCCGGTCTTGTCCGCGAGATAGAGCAGGATGGCGCCGGATTCGAAAAGGCCGATCGGCTTGCCGTCCGGGCCGTTGGGATCGATGATCGCCGGGATCTTGCCATTGGGGTTGAGCGACAGGAATTCCGGCGTCCAGCTTTCGTCCTTGCTGATGTTGACCAGATGCGGCTCATAGGGCAGGCCGAGCTCTTCCAGCGCGATCGATATTTTCACGCCGTTCGGCGTCGTTGCGGAATAGAGCTGGATCTGGTCGGGATGTTTGGCCGGCCAACGGCTGGTGATCGGAAAGGCGGACAGGTCGGCCATCGAAAAACTCCTGAGCGGGGGGATTTGCGCCGCGAGGCGCGGTGTTGGCGGGTGGCCAAGAATTAGGCGCACGGCCGGGCAGGATCAATATGCCGGCGACAGTTTCGCCATGCACGGACAGAAAACCGAATCCACCGCGGCGGATCGCCGAGCGCGCGTAAGATCGCGCGGAGGCAAGTGGTCACCGCCCCGGGGGGGCGGTAGTTACCGCCGGGATCAGATGGCCTTGAATGCCAGCACCGCGTTGGTGCCGCCGAAAGCAAAACCGTTGCTGATCGCGGCGCGCACCTTGCGCTCGCGCGCGATGTTGGGCGTCACGTCGAGATCGCAATCGGGATCGGGTTCGCGGTAATTCGCGGTCGGCGGCACCACGCCTTCGCGGATCGCCATGACGCAGGCGATCATTTCCAACCCGCCAGAAGCGCCCAGGCAATGGGCGTGCATCGACTTGGTCGAGGAGACCGACAGCGAGCGCGCGTGCTCGCCGAAGACGCGCTTGATCGCGTTGGTCTCGATCTGGTCGTTGGCCTTGGTGCCGGTGCCGTGCGCGTTGAGATAATCGATGTCTTCGGGATTGAGCCCGGCATCGGCGAGACAGAAGCGCATCGCCGCTTCCGGTCCCTCGATGGTCGGGGCGACGATGTCGGAGGCATCGGCCGAAAGGCCGGCGCCGGCGATTTCGGCGAGGATGGTGGCGCCACGCGCCATGGCGTGATCGTAGCTTTCCAGAACCGCCATGCCGGCGCCTTCGCCCAGCACCAGGCCCTGGCGGTCGGCCGAGAACGGCCGGCAGGTGTCGGGCGACAGCACGCGCAATGCCTCCCAACCCTTGAGCACGCCCCAGACCAGCGGCGCTTCGGTGCCGCCGGCGACCATGACGTCGGCGCGGCCGAGCCTGATCTGGTCGGCCGCCGAGGCGATGGCGTGGTTGGCCGACGAGCAGGCCGACGTGACGCCGAAGACCGGTCCGCGCAGGCCAAGGTGCATGCTGACCTGGCCGGAGGCCGCGCCCGGCATGACCCTGGGCACGGTGAAGATGCCGGCGCGATTCTTGCCCTCGATCAGAATGGCGCGATAGTTCTCCTCGACGGTCTCGAAGCCGCATACGCCGACGCCGACAATGGTTCCCATGCGATAGGTGTTGTCTGCATGCGGGGCCAGGCCGGACTGGTGCATGGCCTCCTTCGCAGCGATAACCGCCAGCAGGCTGAAACGGTCCATCGACACCAGCTGCTTGCGCTCGATGCCGTGATCGGGCAGCGCCTTGATCTCGCAGCCGGTCTTGACCTTCAGGTCATGCAGGAAGGGATTGTCGATCGGGCCGATGGCCGAACGGCCGGCCCGCATTTCAGCCCAGATCGACTGCGCATCGACGCCTAGGCCGCACAGCCCGCCAATGCCGGTAATGACGACGCGTTTCAGCATTCGGTCAGGCTTTTTTCGCGATCAGCGCGCGAACGGCCTCGACCATGTCGCCAACATTCTTCAGATTGCTCCAGGCATCGACCGTGTTCATCTCGATCTCGATGCCATACTGCTCCTCGAGGTCGAAGATGATCTCCGTCAGCTCCAGCGAATGGATGCCGAGCGACGTCAATTCGGTGCTGGTGGTGATTTCTTCACCGCCCGGCTCGGCATGGGCCTTGATCTTTTCGATGATGTCCGTTGCCAGCTGGTCAGCCATTCGGTTTCTTCCCCACTTTGTCGTTTCTCGACGCCAACTGAACAGCGCCTTCTGTCCTCGATATCAGGCCGCGATCGTCGCCTTCTACCCCCGCCAAGCATCGCCTGACCGTATCGAGGTGGCTCCCTCTATAGAAACGGAAACGCCATCAAGCAACAAGCTATATATCGACAAAACCGCCGCAGTGCTTAACCTGACGGCGTGGATACGATCGAATATACGAAGTTTTCGGCCTCTTTGGCCCAGCGCGCCGCGGGCCTGGCGCAGCTGGGTTGCGCCAGCGCCGGCGGCCGCACGCGCCTGCGGCGCCTCTATCAGGACGGTTCCGCCAAGATAAGGCTGCCGGCCGTTTCGGCCGACCCGCTGGAGGCGGTGCTGATCAACACCGCCGGCGGACTGACCGGCGGCGACCGCATCGGCTGGGATGTGGATGTCGGCGCCAATGCCTCGGCGTCGATAACGACCCAGGCTTGCGAAAAGGTCTACCGCGCCGCATCCGACCAAGCAGAGGTGCGGGTCAAGCTGACGGTCGGCGAGAACGCCCGCATCGCCTGGCTGCCGCAGGAGACCATCGTCTTCGACCGGGCGGCCTTTGCCCGCACATTGGACGTCGAACTCGCCGGGGGGGCCGAGGCGCTGGTGCTGGAAGCCACCGTCTTCGGCCGCCTGGCCATGGGCGAACGCGCCGCGCAAGGCACTTTCCGTGACCGTTGGCGCGTTCGCCAGGATGGTTTGCTCATCCATGCCGAGGATTTCCGCATCGGACCCGATATCACTGGTGCCCTGGCACGTCCGGCGGCCACCGGCGGCGCGATCGCCGTGGCGACGCTGCTGCTGGTGTCGCCGCGAGCCGAGGCCTTTCTCGACCCGGTCCGTGAGATCATCGGCGACCAGGGCGGCGCCAGCGCCTGGGGGGTGCAGGCATCTGGCAAGCTTCTTGCGAGGCTTTACGCCGGGGACGGCTACCAACTGCGCCAGCGGCTGGTTCCGCTCGTCGGATTGCTCAATGGAAGGGCGGGACTGCCCAAATTATGGTCACTGTGATTCTGGAAAACGCATGAACCTGACGCCGAGGGAAAAAGACAAGCTGCTGATCGCCATGGCGGCGATCGTGGCACGCAAGCGGCTGGAGCGCGGCGTCAAGCTGAACCATCCGGAAGCGATAGCGCTGATCACCGATTTCGTCGTCGAAGGCGCACGCGACGGCCGCCCGGTGGCCGAACTGATGGAGGCCGGCGCCCATGTCGTCACCCGCACGCAGGTGATGGAAGGGATCGCTGAGATGATCCATGACGTGCAGGTGGAAGCGACCTTCCCCGACGGCACCAAGCTGGTGACCGTGCACGAACCCATCAGGTGAGGAGACCGAGATGCTCGATTTGCGCCCAAACTGCGAGTGCTGCGACAAGGACCTGCCGCCGGAGGCGACTGATGCGCTGATCTGCACCTTCGAATGCACCTTCTGCGCCGATTGCGTGGAAAACGTGCTGGGCGGCGTCTGCCCCAATTGCGGCGGCAATTTTTCGGCCCGGCCGATCCGCCCGGCAGCGAAGCTGGAAAAATACCCTGCGTCGACCAAGCGCGTCCTCAAGGCCGAGGGCTGCGGCCCGCGCAAGGCAGCGTGACTGCTGAATCGCAAACGAAAGGCAAGTAGAATGATCCGTGCCAAACGCCTGTGCCTCGCGGCGATCCTGCTCATGGCCGCCGCCATGCCGGCCTATGCCCATGTCGGCATCGGCCCCCCCTCCTCCTTCACGGCCGGCTTCATGCATCCCTTGTCCGGCCTCGATCATGTGACCGTGATGATCGCCGTCGGCCTGTGGGCGGCCATCAAGGGTGGCAGGGCCATCTGGGCGTGGCCGGCGGCCTTTGTCGGCGTGATGCTTGCCGGCGCGGCGCTCGGCATGGCGCATGTGCCGGTGCCCTTCGTCGAGCCGGGCATACTGGCCTCCGTCGTGGCGCTCGGCCTGCTGGTGGCGCTGGCGGTCGATCTGCCCGTCTCGGCCGGCGTCGCCATTATCGGCCTGTTCGCGCTGTTCCACGGCCACGCCCACGGCACCGAAGTCCCGGAAAATGCCGGCGGGCTCGAATATACGGCCGGCTTTGCCGTCGCCACGGTGCTGCTCCATGCCGTTGGCATCGCCGCCGGAATGAGCCTTGGCATGAGGTTCCGTGGTCTGGCTCGTGCCGCGGGAGCGGCTTGGGCTACGATCGGTCTTGGTCTTGCCTTCGGCCTCGTGTGACATCAGATGATCCCCGGCGAAATCATCCCCGTCCCAGGCGACATCGAGCTCAACAAGGGCCTGCCGACCGTCACCCTGAAAGTCGCCAACAGCGGCGACCGGCCGATCCAGGTCGGCAGCCACTACCATTTCTTCGAAACCAATGAGGGGCTGAAATTCGACCGTGAACGGGCGCGCGGCATGCGCCTCGACATCGCCGCCGGAACCGCCATGCGCTTCGAGCCGGGACAGGAACGCGACGTCACGCTGGTACCGCTCGGCGGCAAGCGCGAGGTCTTTGGATTCCAGCAGAAGGTGATGGGCAAGCTGTGAGTTCTGTGGCGTCTCGCGCTTGGCCTTCGAAGACCGCGAACGGCGTTTGGGCAAGCCTGAAAGCAAATCGTGCTTTCGGCTCAGTCCGACGGCTTGGCGGCCGCATAGATGACGATCTTTCCCGGATCGTCGAACGCGACGGCAAGAACGTCCTGCGCAGCCAAGCGCCGCGAATCGATTGCATTGAAGAGCAGGGCGTTCGCCTCGATCTCCTTGCGCAATTCGGCGACATCATCCTTGTGCTGCCGCACCTTGTTCTCGATGACCGGCGGCGGGCCGCCTTCGCTGCGCGCCGCGTCGGTCAGGAACACGATATCGACCTTGTCGAGCTTGGAGGTCTTGCGCACCGTGCCGATGTTTTCGCGCGTGCGGTCGATCGCCGAACTGACTTTTCCGATTTCTGCCGTTGTCTTGGCCTGTTCCTCGTTGACCTGCGAGCCGACGATCCGGTCGACGGTCTCCGGGCTTTCACGGCCCTGCGCATTCAGCGCGGCCTGGGGAAGGCTCGCTGCCAGAAACGCGGCCGCCGCAATGGCATGCGGCCATCGGGCATCGGGCGAGGTGGTGGAGGTCATCGTTCGCTTTCGCAATCTGTTTCAACAATCAGGAAGCGAAACGACTCCAGCCTTGCCATGGTTCCCCTCGCAATACGGCCGGCGGACCGGGTACCGGCCCGCCGCGCCGTGTCGTCAGCTGGCCTTCTTGGTGATCAGGGTCAGTGCGCCGTTTGGTTCCATGCTGGCAGCGACCACCTGCGCCGAGGTAATTCCCTTGGCCTGGAGGGCGGACTTCACCTTGGGGGTGGCGTCGATCGAGCTGCGCAATTTCTGCAGGCCGGCGTCACCGCGCTGGGCGATCACCTGATTGACCTGCGTCTGGGTGTCCTTCGGCAGCTCGGTGATGTCGACAATGTTGACGCTCTGGATCGCCGGCGCGGCCTGCTGACCGCCGGGGGCGGGAGTCGTCGCCTTGGGGGCAGGCGTGGCCGGAGCGGGCTGCTGCTGGGCACTGGCGGCACCGGCCAGCATCAGGCTGGCGGCGGCTGCAAGAATTATCGTTTTGCGCATGGATTTTCCTTCCATCGATTTGGCAAACGGTCGTTTTGGGGTGACCTGCCAACCTCAACCGCCAAATGGGATCAGAAGGTGTCACTCAGCGGGTCATTGCGTGACCATTGGATGGCGACAATGTGCAGCCCAGCCTCAACCACACCGCATTTCGGGAGCAATCGCTGATGGCCAGAATCTCGCGTGCCGCCTACGCCCAGATGTATGGGCCGACTGTCGGCGACAAGGTCAGGCTGGCCGACACCGAACTCTTCATCGAGGTCGAAAAGGACCTCACCATTCACGGTGAGGAAGTAAAATTCGGCGGCGGCAAGGTGATCCGCGACGGCATGGGGCAGAGCCAGGTATCCCGCGCCCAGGGCGCGGTCGACACCGTCATCACCAACGCCTTGGTGATCGACGCCAGCGCCGGCATCTTCAAGGCCGATATCGGCCTCAGGGACGGCCGCATTGCGGCGATCGGCAAGGCCGGCAATCCAGACACGCAAGATGGCGTCACCATCATCATCGGCCCCGGCACCGAAATCATCGCCGGCGAGGGCAAGATCCTGACCGCCGGCGGCTTCGACGCGCATATCCACTTCATCTGCCCGCAGCAGATCGAGGAAGCGCTGATGAGCGGCATCACCACCATGCTCGGCGGTGGCACCGGGCCGGCGCATGGCACGCTCGCCACCACCTGCACGCCGGGGCCATGGCACATGGCCCGCATGATCCAGTCCTTCGACGCCTTCCCGATGAATATCGGCCTGTCGGGCAAGGGCAACGCCTCGCTGCCGGCGGCGCTGGAGGAAATGGTGCTGGGCGGCGCCTGCTCGCTGAAGCTGCATGAGGACTGGGGCACGACGCCGGCAGCGATCGATTGCTGCCTGTCGGTGGCTGACGATTACGACGTGCAGGTGATGATCCACACCGACACGCTGAACGAATCCGGCTTCGTCGAAAACACGGTGGCGGCGATCAAGGGCCGCACCATCCACGCCTTCCACACCGAGGGCGCGGGCGGCGGCCATGCGCCCGACATCATCAAGGTCTGCGGCTTGCCCAATGTGATCCCGTCCTCGACCAATCCGACAAGGCCCTACACGGTCAACACGCTGGCCGAGCATCTCGACATGCTGATGGTCTGCCATCATCTGTCGCCGTCGATTCCCGAGGATATCGCCTTTGCCGAAAGCCGCATCCGCAAGGAGACGATCGCCGCCGAGGATATCCTGCACGACATTGGCGCCTTCTCGATCATCTCGTCGGACAGCCAGGCCATGGGCCGCGTCGGCGAGGTGGCGATCCGCACCTGGCAGACCGCCGACAAGATGAAGCGCCAGCGCGGCTCGCTGCCGCAGGAGACCGGCGACAACGACAATTTCCGCGTCCGCCGCTACATCGCCAAATACACCATCAATCCGGCCATCGCGCATGGGCTGTCGAAAGACATCGGCTCGATCGCCGTCGGCAAGCGTGCCGACCTGGTGCTGTGGAACCCGGCCTTCTTCGGTGTGAAGCCGGAGATGGTGCTGATCGGCGGCATGATCGCCGCCGCCCCGATGGGCGACCCCAACGCCTCGATCCCGACGCCGCAGCCGATGCACTACCGGCCGATGTTCGGCGCCTATGGCAAGGCAAGGACCAACTCGTCGGTGACCTTCGTTTCCAAGGCGGCACTCGAGTCGGGGCTGCATGGCCGGCTTGGCGTCGAAAAAAAGTTCGTTGCCGTGGAAAACACCCGTGGCGGCATCGGCAAGCATTCCATGGTGCTCAACGACGCCACGCCGCATGTCGAAGTCGATCCGGAAACCTACGAAGTGCGCGCCGATGGCGAGTTGCTGACCTGCGAGCCGGCGACGGTGCTGCCGATGGCGCAGCGGTATTTTCTGTTCTGAGGTCGGCCGGCCAAATTCCGTTGCGGCTGGTAGGCATAGGCCGCAATATGCGGTCTAGCAGAAACCCATCGTGATCAGGCATGGCCACCGAAATCGCCTCTCCCCACGACATCTTCCCGCATATCCGCATCGTCATGGGCATGGTGATCGGGCTTGGTGTCGCCCGCCTGCTGTCGGGGGTGGCGCGCATCGTCCAGCATCCCGGCCAATACCGGCTCTATCCCGTGCATCTGGCCTGGGTCGCCTCGGTGCTTCTGATGCTGGTGCATTTCTGGTGGTGGGAGTTCGGGCTCTACGCCATCGAGACCTGGACCTTCGGCAAATACCTGTTCATCATCTTCTACGCGATCACGCTGTTCCTGCTGTGTGCGCTGCTGTTTCCCGATTCGATGCTGGACTACACCAGCTACGAGGATTTCTTCTATTCGCGCCGGGGCTGGTTCTTCGGCCTGCTGGCGGCGACCTATCTGCTCGATGTGGTCGATACGCTGCTGAAAGGGCCTGAGCATTTTGCCCGCTTCGGCAACGAATATCTGTTCCGCACGCCGGTCTTCGTGGCATTGTGCATCGCGGCGATCCTGGTGCGCGACCGCCGCTTCCACATCGCCTTCGTCGCGGCAGCGCTGATCTACCAGATATCGTTCATCCTGCGGCTCTTCGACACGATCGTATGACTGTAGCGGATGGTCTAGAGTCCAGGAAAAGACAGGATCCCAGCATGTACAAGGCCGTCGGATCACGCGGATCCCGGGTCAGCCGCGTTCTCTGGATGCTCGAGGAGCTCGGGCAGCCCTATGAATTCGTCGAAGTCAGACTGCGCTCGCCGGAAGCCTATGCGCTCAACCCGTCGGGCAAGGTGCCGGTCCTCATCGACGGCGCGCTGACGGTGACGGATTCGGCGGCGATCTGCGTCTATCTGGCCGACAAGCATGCGGACAAGGGCATGGGCGCCAGCCCCGGAGTCGCCGGCCGTGCCGAGATGGATTCCTGGATGCATTTTGCCCAGAGCGAGTTCGAGGCGCCGCTGTGGAACAAATTGCGCCACCGCTTCCTGCTGCCGAAGGAGGTACGCGTCGATGTCGGCCCGGCGGCGGCGTACGATTTCGCCTCGGAAGCCAAGGCACTGGACCGCCGGCTCGGCGACAAGCCGTTTGCGCTGGGCGACCGGTTTTCCGCTGTCGACGTGCTGCTCGGCGACATGGGCAACTGGGCGCGCGCCGGAAAATTCCCGATCGAGTCCGACCGCGTCAACGCCTATTTCGACCGGGTGCTTTCGCGCCCAGCCCGCACACGGGCGCAGGCCAACGGAGGCTCCATGAAATGAAGCTCAACCTCAACACCGACTTCACCAAATTCCCGCGCGCCGTCTCGGTGCTGGCCGCGGGCGAGGCGGGCGCGGCGCCGGCGTTTGCCAAGGCTGTGCTTGCGCATGACGAGCGGCATCTGCGCCGCCGCGCCATCGAACTGTCCGACGGCAGCAAGGTGCTGGTCGACCTGCCCGAACCCGTCGCCCTGAACGATGGCGACCGGCTGGTGCTGGAGGATGGCCGCCATGTCGAGATCATCGCAGCGCCGGAAGAGGTCTACGACATCCGCGCCCGCGACGGCGTGCATCTGACCGAGTTGGCCTGGCATATCGGCAACCGTCACCTCGCGGCAGGCATCGAGGCGGATCGCATCGTCATCCTGCGCGACCATGTCATCAAGGCAATGCTGGAAGGGCTCGGCGCCACGGTGCGCGAGGTCTCCGAACCGTTCAAGCCGGTGCGCGGCGCTTATTCCGGCGGGCATGATCACGGGCACGCGCATGCGCACAGCCATGCGGAGGCCCATTCGCACGCGCATAGCCATTCCCACGACGACCATCATCACCACGACCATGACTGACCAGCCTTCGAGCATCGTCCTGCTGCGGCTGATGGCGTGGCTGTCGCCGGCCTTTCCGGTTGGCGGCTTTGCCTACAGCCACGGTCTCGAACGGGCGGTGCACGACGGGCTGGTGATCGATGCCGCGAGCCTGGGCGACTGGCTGGAAACGCTGGTCGAGATGGGCTCGGGCTGGAACGATGCCGTGCTGTTTTCCGAGAGCTGGCGTCGCGCCCGTAACGCCGGCGATCTCGACGAAGTGGCCGCATTGGCCGAGGCGCTCGCCGGCTCGCGGGAACGCCATGCCGAGACCATGCTGCAAGGCGCGGCCTTCCTCAAAGCGGCCGTGGCCTGGCCCAATCCGGTGCTGGAGCGCATGCCAGCCGAATGCGCCTACTGCATCGCCGTCGGCGCCATTGCCGGCGGCAATGGCATTGCACTGCAGGACGCGCTGTCCGCCTTCCTGCAGGCCTTCTTCTCCAATCTGGTCCAGGCGGCGATCAGGCTCGGTGTCATCGGCCAGAGCGAAGCCACCACGCTGCTGGCCGGCTTCGAGCCGTTGGCGCTCTCGACCGCCGACCGCGCGTCCGGTTCGACATTGGACGATCTCGGCGGCTGCGCCTTCGTCTCCGACATCATGGCGATGCGGCACGAAACCCAGTATTCGCGGCTGTTCCGTTCATGATCGTCCTCGCCTTCGCGCTTTCATTCGTCCTGCTGCTGATCACGGCACTGCACGTCTATTGGGGCATTGGCGGCATCTGGCCGGGCAGGGATGCGGCCTCCTGCGCCCGCGCGGTCGTCGGCTTTCGCGGCGTCGACGACATGCCGACGCCCTTTGCCAGTTTCGCCGTTGCCGCCTGTCTCGGCCTGGCGACGCTCTGGCCGCTGGCGCTCATCGGCTTCTTTGCCTCGCCTTTCCCGAGGGAGGGCCTTGCCGCCACCTCACTGCTCATCGGGCTAGTGTTCCTGGGACGCGGCATTGCCGGCTTCACGCCGTGGTGGCGGCGCCTGGCGCCCGAACAGCCTTTCGCGCGGCTCGATGTGCGTTACTATTCGCCGCTGTGCCTGTTGATCGGGCTCGGCTTCGCAATCCTTGTCATCATGGAGTTCCCGACATGACCCAAGCCAACGGTCCCCTTCGCATCGGTATTGGCGGCCCTGTCGGCTCCGGCAAGACGACGCTCACCGAAAAACTCTGCAAGGCGCTGCGCGACGAGTTCTCCATCGCCGTCGTCACCAACGACATCTACACCAGGGAAGACGCCATGATGCTGGCCCGGCTGCAGGCGCTGCCGGAAGACCGCATCGTCGGCGTCGAGACCGGCGGTTGCCCGCACACCGCCATTCGCGAGGACGCCTCGATCAATCTGCAGGCGATCGCCGAGCTCAACCGGAAATTCCCCGATCTCGACATCATCTTCATCGAATCGGGCGGCGACAATCTTGCCGCCACCTTCTCGCCGGATCTCGCGGATTTGACGCTCTATGTCATCTCGGTCTGCCAGGGTGAGGAAATCCCAAGGAAAGGCGGACCGGCGATCACCCGTTCCGATTTCCTGATCATCAACAAGAGCGACCTGGCGCCCTATGTGAACGTCAACCTCGACGTGATGGAGGGCGACGCCGCCCGCATGCGCGGCAAGCGGCCGTTCGGTTTCACCGATCTTTCGCGCGGCAAGGGGCTGCGGGAGGTCATCGATTTCATCGTCGAGCATGGCGGGCTGAGGGTTGGCGCCGCCACCGACACGGCGGCCTGACAGGCATCAGTTCCCCCTGCACCAACCGAAACCCGTTGCGGGCAGCCGTCGGTCGCGGCATTCTCGCCAAAACCGGAGGATTTCGATGAGCATCGCCCGCCTGCAGAAGGAAACGCTGACCAACCTGCCCTTCTACGAAGAGCGCGTCGATCTCGCTTGTGCCTTTCGCTGGACGGCGCGGCTCAACATGCACGAGGCGGTGGCCAACCATTTCTCGCTGGCGGTCAATGAAAACGGCACGCAGTTCCTGATGAACCCCAACCAGGTGCATTTCTCGCGCATCAAGGCGAGCGACCTGTTGTTGATCGACGCCAACGATCCGAACACGCTGTCGGGCCCCAACGCGCCCGACCCGACCGCCTGGGGCCTGCACGGCGCCATTCATCGCAACGTGCCGCACGCGCGCTGCGTCATGCATGTGCATTCGATCCATGCCACGGTGCTGGCGTCGCTGGCCGATTCGACATTGCCGCCGATCGACCAGAATTCGGCGATGTTCTTCAACCGCCATGTCGTCGACGCGCATTATGGCGGGCTGGCCTTCGGGGAGGAGGGCGAGCGTTGCTCGCAGCTTCTCACGGACCCCAAGGTCAAGGTCATGGTGATGGGCAATCACGGCGTGCTGGTGATCGGCGACACCGTCGCCGATGCCTTCAACCGGATGTTCTATTTCGAGCGCGCTGCCGAGACCTATATCAAGGCGCTGTGGACCGGCCGGCCGCTGCGCACGCTGTCCGACGCAATTGCCGAGAAGACGGCGAGCGAAATGGATGATTATCCGGGCCAGGCCGAGCGCCATCTCGCCGAGTTGAAGGCGATCCTCGACGAGGAAGAGCCGGTCTACCGGAACTAGAGCCCGAGCTGAGCCCGCAATTCCTCGGCGCTGTTGATGACGATGGCGCCGGGCGGTCCTCCCATCGGCTTTTCCGGCCAGAAGATCGTCTTCATGCCCGCCGCCAGTCCCGCCATGGCGCCCGGCCAGCTGTCGTCGACCGCCACGGCGTGCGCGGGATCGACATCGGCCAGGTACGCGGCGCGCAGGAAGGGTTCGGCGTGCGGCTTGCCATCACGCACATCGTTGCGGCTGATCGTTTTCATGCCTGGATAAAACAGACCGACCATGCGCAGATTGGCGTCGACGATCATCCGGTCCGAATTCGAGACCACCGCTTGCTGCACGCCAAGCGCGCGCAATTCATTGAAGACTTCTATGGCGCCAGGTCGCGGTTTCAGCCCCTCCACCAGCGGCAGATAGTGCTCGTATTTGTGCATGATCCAGTCGTCGAAGGGAAGATCGAGGCCGAACTCGTCGCGCATCATTTCGTAGACCGGCCAGGCGGCAACGCCGAGCACCCGCTCATGAAGGTCGGCGGGCGGCTTGAGGCCAGCATTGCGCATTGCCGCCACAAGGGCTGCCTCGTGCAGCGGCTCGCTGTCGACCAGCGTGCCGTCCATGTCCCAGAAAACCGCCTTCGGTGTCATGCAGCGCTCCTTTTGCGATCCCCTTAAAGGGTTTGCGCCGGGAGATAAACCGTCGCGATCACAGAAGGCGACTGCCGCCGGAAGCGAAGCCACCCTGCTTTGCGCGTCGCGATGGTGTAAGCGAGAAAATCCCGGCCGTGCGCACCAAACAATTGCCCTTCAGATTGACAATTGCGCAAGAAGCCGTTCCCTGCGAAACTGGGAGCGGACCGCTCCTGTGAGCAGCGGTTTGCGGAGGCAGGACGTGAATACCCGGCAGGATGGCGGCAGCAACAGGCTGGACGACGCGGCGCGCGCCGGCTGGCTTTACTATGTCGCCGGCAACACACAGGACCAGATCGCCGCCACGCTCGGCATCTCGCGGCAGACGGCGCAGCGGCTGGTGTCGCTGGCGGTGTCGGAGGGCCTGATCAAGGTCCGCGTCGATCATCCGATCGCCAATTGCCTGGACCTTGCCGCCCGGCTGAAATCGCGCTTCGCGCTCGACCTGGTCGAAGTGGTGCCGAGTGATCCCAATTCATCCTCCACCACCATCGGCATCGCCGAGGCGGCGGCGGCCGAGATCGAGCGGCGGCTGCGCTCGCCGACGCCGATCGTCATGGGCATCGGCACAGGGCGCACGCTGAAGGCGGCGATCGAGCAATTGCCGCCGATGGAATGCCCGCAACACAAGGTGGTGTCGTTGACCGGCAACATTTCGCCTGACGGTTCTGCCGCCTTCTACAACGTCATCTTCACCATGGCCGACCGGGTCAAGGCGCGCTCCTTCCCGATGCCGCTGCCGGTCATCGCCTCCTCGCCGCAGGAGCGCGAGATGCTGCTCAACCAGCCGATGATCCAGCCGACGCTGGCGCTTGCGGCGGAAGCCGATGTCACCTTCATCGGCATCGGTGACCTCGGGCCGAAGGCGCCTCTCTACGAGGACGGCTTCATTTCCGAAAGCGAGTTGAAGGCCTTGCAGAAGGCTGGCGGCATCGCCGAGATCGTCGGCTGGGTGTTCGACAGGGAAGGCCGCATGATCGAAGGCATCACCAACGACCGGGTGTCGTCGGCGTCGCTGCCGTCGCGCGAGAAATCGCTGGTCATCGCGCTGGCCATGGGCGAGCGCAAGCTGCCGGGCATCCTGGCGGCCGTGAATCGCCGGCTGGTCAACGGACTCATCACCGACGAACGGACGGCGACGGCTTTGCTGGCCAGCATCTGACCGGGAAGCGCTGCCGCCTCCCGGATGCGGCCGCGGACCCTCTGGCGATAAAGCCAGTAAGTCTATCTGTGCCGGCCGAAAGGGTCGTTGCCATCGAGGAAACCTAGGTCGCGCTGCAGATGCGGCGACAGGTCCCTGATATCGAGATGCGCCTTTTTTCTGATCGCGAACCAGCCGAATCCGTCCGCAAGCCACGAAATCCAGCGGTGATCGGGAGCGGGAGTGCATTTTTGCTGCGCCATGGTCATGATCGTCAACCTTCGCTATCCTGGACCCGAATGACGGGTTGACAGTAAATGTCGGTCTTGCGAGCCGGCTTTGCCAATCGAACGTCGATAAGGACCCATAAGGAGCCTTTATGCCGGATCTGAGCTCACCGCAGGTTTCGCAACTGCCGCCGCTTCAGGCGATCCGGGTGTTCGAAGCGGTGGCGCGGCAGCTTTCCTTCACCAAGGCCGCCGTGGAACTCGCCATGACACAGGCCGCCGTCAGCTATCAGATCAAGGTGCTGGAAGAGCGCGTCGGGGCGCCGCTGTTCCTGCGCCGTCCGCGGCAGATCGAGCTGACCGAAGCCGGCCAAAGGCTGGCGCCGGCGGTCAGTGAGGCCTTTGCCATCCTCAGCCAGGCCTATGCCGCCGCGCGCGGCGGCGCGGACGGGCTGCTGTGTGTCACCACCGTGCTGACCTTTGCCTCGAACTGGCTGGCGCATCATCTGGGCTCGTTCCAGATGGCTCATCCAGCACTTGCCGTGCGGCTCGAAACATCGAGCCGGCTGACGGATTTCGCCCGTGAGGATGTCGATCTCGCCATCCGCTCGGGCAGCGGCAAATGGCCGGGGCTAGAAGCCCACAAGCTGCTCGACGCCGATTTCACGCCGATGCTGAGCCCGAAGCTCGCGGCGAGCATCGGCGGCGTCAAGGAGCCGGCCGACCTGTTGCGGCTGCCGATCCTCGATCCGGGCGATGTCTGGTGGACGCAATGGTTCGAGACGGCCGGCGTGCATGCGCATGATCTTGCCAAGCGACCCGGCAGCAGCATGGGCGCGCAGGCCTATGAGGCCAATGCGGCCATCGCGGGCCATGGCGTGGCGATCCTGACCCGGGCGCTGTTCAAGGCGGAACTTGCCGACGGCCGCCTGATCCAGCCCTTCGACCTGGTTGGCGATGACGGCCACGCCTACTGGCTGGTCTATCCCGAAGCACGCCGCAACGTGCCGAAGATCCGCGCCTTCCGCGACTGGCTGCTGGCCGAGATCGCCTGCTGAGAGGCGCTTTTCTCCCGATCCAATCCTCCGGGCCTCCCTGTCCCGCCGCCTGATGTCAGGCGCGGGTGCGGCGCTCGTCGTCCCTCCATCGGCAGGTCCGGTGCTGCGCTGCAGCATCGAATCCGGCTTGACATAATTCACGGCAAGTGAGTAATTGCTCACAGCCAAGGCAAATGCTCATCTTGGTTCATGGGAGGAATTTGATGAAACTGCGCACGCTCACCCTGGGCTTGTTGTCGGCCAGCGCTCTCGCTTTTGCCGCACATGCCGAATCCATCACCATCGCCACGGTCAACAATGGCGATATGGTCCGCATGCAGAAGCTGACCGACGACTTCACCAAGGCCAACCCCGACATCCAGCTCAACTGGGTCACTCTCGAAGAGAACGTGCTGCGCGAGCGCGTCACCACCGACATCGCCACCAAGGGCGGCCAGTATGACGTGATGACCATCGGCACCTACGAGGTTCCGATCTGGGCCAAGCAGAGCTGGCTGCTGCCGCTCGACAAGCTCGGCGACGACTATGATGTCAAGGACATCATCCCGGCCATCGCCGGCGGTCTTTCGGTCGATGGCAAGCTCTACGCCGCGCCCTTCTACGGCGAAAGCTCCTTCGTCATGTACCGCAAGGACCTGATGGAGAAAGCCGGACTGAAGATGCCCGACGCGCCGACCTGGGACTTCATCAAGCAGGCCGCCGACAAGATGACCGACCGCGCCAATGGCGTGAACGGCGTGTGCCTGCGCGGCAAGGCCGGCTGGGGCGAGAACATGGCCTTCCTGACCGCCATGTCGAACTCCTTCGGCGCCCGCTGGTTCGACGAGAACTGGAAGCCGCAATTCGACCAGCCCGAGTGGAAGAAGACCTTGCAGTTCTATGTCGACCTGATGAAGGCCGACGGTCCCGAGGGCGCGTCCTCCAACGGCTTCAACGAAAACCTGGCACTGTTCCAGCAGGGCAAGTGCGGCATGTGGATCGACGCCACCGTCGCGGCCTCCTTCGTCTCCGATCCCAAGGCATCCCAGGTCGCGGACAAGGTCGGCTATGCCCTGGCGCCCGACAATGGCCTCGGCAAGCGCGGCAACTGGCTGTGGGCATGGTCGCTCGCCATTCCGGCCGGCACCAAGAAGGCTGACGCCGCCGAGAAGTTCGTGTCGTGGGCGACCAGCAAGCACTATGCCGAGCTCGTCGCTTCGAAGGAAGGCTGGGCCAACGTTCCTCCGGGCACGCGCTCCTCGCTCTATGCCAATGCCGAGTACCAGAAGGCGGCTCCGTTCGCCAAGATGACGCTGGACTCCATCAACGCCGCCGACCCGACGCATCCGACCGTCAAGCCGGTGCCCTATGTCGGCGTCCAGTTCGTCGCCATCCCTGAATTCCAGGGTCTTGGCACCACGGTCGGCCAGCTCTTCTCGGCGGCGCTTGCCGGCCAGTCGAGCGTCGACGATGCGCTGAAGCAGGCTCAGGACGCCGCCACCGCGGCGATGACCGAAGGCGGGTATATCAAGTAAGGCTCCTCCCGGTGCCGAATGCCGGTTGCCTCCTCGACCGGCAACGGCCGCCCGAGTTCCCAGCTCGGGCGGCCGCCTTCAACGCCTCTGAAAATTCCAGTCTGACCATTGAAGGGTGACCGTCATGGCTACTCAGCAGACCCGTTCGCTTGCCCGTTTCATGATGGCACCATCCGTCGTGCTGCTGTTCGTCTGGATGATCGTGCCGCTGGTCATCACCATCTGGTTCTCCTTCCAGCAGTACAATCCGCTCAACCCGATCCGCGACGGGTTCGTCGGCTTCTCCAATTACGCGCTGTTTTATTCCAACCCGGCCTTCCTGCAGTCGATCCTCAACACCTTGATCCTGGTGATCAGCGTGCTGCTGATCACGGTGATCGGCGGCATCCTCTTGGCGCTGTTGATCGACCAGCCTATGTGGGGACAGGGCATCGTGCGCATCCTCGTCATCTCGCCGTTCTTCGTCATGCCGCCGGTGGCCGCGCTGGTCTGGAAGAACATGATCATGCACCCGCAATATGGGGTGTTCGCCGACATAGCGCGCTTCTTCGGGGCGCAACCGATCGACTGGTTCGGGCAGCATCCCATGACGGCGATCATCATCATCGTCGCCTGGCAGTGGCTGCCTTTCGCGACGCTGATCCTGTTGACCGCGCTGCAGTCGCTCGACGGCGAACAGAAGGAAGCCGCCGAGATGGACGGCGCCGGCTTCATCAGCCGCTTCATCTATCTGACGCTGCCGCACATGTCGCGCGCCATCACCGTCGTCATCCTGATCCAGACGATCTTCCTGCTCTCGGTCTATGCCGAGATCCTCGTCACCACCAATGGCGGCCCCGGCTACGCCTCCACCAACCTGCCCTTCCTCGTCTACCAGAAGGCGCTGCTGGAGTTCAAAATCGGCCAGGCATCCGCAGGCGGTGTGATCGCCGTCATTCTCGCCAACATCGTCGCCTTCTTCGCCATGCGCGCGGTCGGCAAGAACCTCGACAAGTAAGGGAGGACAAGATGGCCCGTGCAGTCACCACCCAGCACAAGACGATCGCGACGGTAGCCGCCTGGATCGTCGCCCTGCTGATCTTCTTCCCGATCCTCTACACGATCATCACCTCGTTCAAGTCGGAACAGGAGGCGATCCAGGGCTTCGCGCTGATCCCGTCGGGAACTTTCGAGAGCTATACCGAGGTTCAGGCGCAGAGCGGCTATTTCAAGTTCTTCTTCAATTCGGTGCTGCTCTCGGTCGGATCGACCGTCCTGGCCCTGCTGGTCGCCATTCCGGCGGCATGGTCGATGGCGTTCTCGCCGACCAAGCGGACCAAGGACATTTTGATGTGGATGCTGTCCACCAAGATGATGCCGGCGGTCGCGGTGCTGTTCCCGATCTACCTGATCTTCCGGGACACCGGCCTGCTCGACAGCCGCATCGGCCTGATGGTCATGCTGATGCTGATCAACCTGCCGATCGTGGTGTGGATGCTCTACACCTATTTCCGCGAGATCCCCGGCGAGATCCTGGAAGCGGCGCGCATGGACGGCGCCTCGCTGTGGAACGAGATCATCTATGTGCTGACCCCGATGGCGGTGCCCGGCATTGCCTCGACCATGCTCTTGAACATCATCCTGGCCTGGAACGAGGCGTTCTGGACGATCCGCCTGACCACCACGGAGGCAGCGCCGCTGACTGCCTTCATCAGTTCGTTCTCCAGCCCGCAAGGCCTGTTCTGGGCCAAGCTTTCGGCGGCCTCGACGCTGGCGATCGCGCCGATCCTGATCATGGGCTGGTTCAGCCAGAAGCAGTTGGTGCGCGGCCTGACCTTTGGCGCCGTGAAGTAAGCCGTGGCGTAACGTGACGCTCAAGAACGTCGGACAATAACCCCTCGGGGAGGAAACCATGGGAAACATCACGCTCAAGAACGTCTCCAAATCGTTCGGGTCGACGGTCATTATTCCGGGCATTGACCTGGTGATCGAGAATGGCGAGTTCGTCGTCTTCGTCGGCCCGTCCGGTTGCGGCAAGTCCACGCTGCTGCGGCTGATCGCCGGGCTGGAGGACACCAGCGGCGGCACCATCAACATCGACGGCCGCGACGTCACCGGCGAGGCGCCGGCCAAGCGCAAGCTCGCCATGGTGTTCCAGTCCTACGCGCTCTACCCGCATATGACAGTGGCCAAGAACATCGCCTTCCCGCTGAAGATGGCGGGCGAGGACCAGGCTACCATCGACCGGAAGGTGAAGGACGCGGCGCGGGTCCTGAACCTCACCAATTATCTCGAACGCCGGCCCGGCCAGCTCTCCGGCGGCCAGCGCCAGCGCGTCGCCATAGGCCGCGCCATCGTGCGCCAACCTTCGGCCTTCCTGTTCGACGAGCCGCTGTCCAACCTCGATGCCGCCCTGCGCGGCACGATGCGGCTGGAGATCAGCGAACTGCACCATCAGCTCAAGACGACCATGATCTACGTCACCCACGACCAGGTCGAGGCGATGACCATGGCCGACAAGATCGTCGTGCTGAATGCCGGCAATATCGAGCAGGTCGGCTCGCCGATGGAGCTCTACAAGACGCCGCGCAATTTGTTCGTCGCCGGCTTCATCGGCTCGCCGAAGATGAACCTGGTCGAGGGCGCTCCGGCCGCCAAATATAGCGCCAAGACCATCGGCATCCGCCCCGAGCACATGCAGATTTCGACCACGGCGGGCGAATGGAAGGCCACCGTCGGCGTTGCCGAGCATCTGGGCTCCGACACCTTCCTGCATGTCCAGACCGACGGCGTCGGTCCGCTGACGGTGCGTGCCGACGGCGAACTGGCCGTGCATCATGGCGACACCATCTACCTCACGCCCGACAAGGCCAAGCTGCATCGCTTCGGCCCCGACGGCAAGGCGATGGCGACGTGAGGCTGAAAGGCAAATCGGCGCTGATCACGGGATCGGCGCGTGGTATCGGCAAGGCCTTCGCCGAAGCCTATGCGCGCGAAGGCGCTGTCGTTGCCATTGCCGATATCAATCTCGAGGCCGCCCAAATGACAGCGGCAGAGATCGGCGACAAGGCCTATGCGGTCAAACTCGATGTCACGGACCAGGCCTCCATCGACGCCGCCGTGAAGGCGGTCGAGACGAGGACCGGCGGCCTCGACATATTGATCAACAACGCCGCTTTGTTCGATCTGGCGCCGATCGTCGAGATTTCGCGGGCGAGCTATGAAAAACTGTTCTCCGTCAATGTGGCAGGCACGCTGTTCATGCTGCAGGCGGCCGCCCGCTCGATGATCGCGCGGGGCAAGGGCGGCAGGATCATCAACATGGCGAGCCAGGCCGGACGGCGCGGCGAGCCGCTGGTCGGCGTCTACTGCGCCACCAAGGCCGCCGTCATTTCGCTGACCCAGTCGGCCGGGCTCGACCTGATCAGGCACCGCATCAACGTCAATGGCATCGCGCCCGGGGTCGTGGACAGCGACATGTGGGATCAGGTCGATGCCCTGTTTGCCAAATACGAGAACCGGCCGAAGGGCGAGAAGAAGCGGCTTGTTGGCGAAGGGGTGCCTTACGGCCGGATGGGCAGGCCGGAGGACCTCGCCGGCATGGCCGTCTTCTTGGCCAGCGACGAGGCCGAATACATCGTCGCCCAGACCTACAATGTCGATGGCGGCCAGTGGATGAGTTGAGGGGGGCGGCCTCTGCTTCTCGTCCCTCCGCGAGGAGCAGAGGCCGATATCCGAGGCCCCCATCGGCCTCATAAGGCATTTGCCGTCCCTTACCCTCTCCAGAGAGGACGGGAGGGGCGGAGTAACGAGGCCGAAGCCGGCCAAAGGGTAAAACAGATGACCGTGAAACTCTCGTCTTCAAACCTCTCCAGCCTGCCCGGCAATGTTGCCGTTCCGAAATACGACCACTCGAAGCTCAAGGCTGGCATCGTGCATTTCGGCGTCGGCAATTTCCATCGCTCGCACCAGGCGGTCTATCTCGACGATCTGTTCAATTCAGGTGTCGGCCATGACTGGGCGCTGGTCGGCGCCGGCGTGTTCGAGGGCGAGAAGATCGGGCGCGGCAAGCTCGAAGAGCAGGACTGGCTGACCACGGTGGTCGAGCAGGATGAGGGCCATATGAGCGCCCGCGTTACCGGCGCCATGATCGACTTCCTGATGCCCGGCGATGCGGCCCGCATCATCGAACGGCTGGCCGACCCGGCGATCAAGATCGTTTCGCTGACCATCACCGAAGGCGGCTATTTCATCGACCCGGCGTCGGGCGTCTTCAACCCGGCCCATCCGGACATCGTCGCCGACGCGCAGCCGGGCGCGACGCCGAAAACCGTGTTCGGCATCATCCTGGCCGGACTGCTGCGCCGGCGCGACGAGGGCACCGTGCCGTTTACGGTGATGTCCTGCGACAACATCCCCCATAATGGCCATGTCACCTCGGACGGCGTCATCGGCCTGGCGCGGCTGATCGACGAGGATCTGGCCAGTTGGGTGAGCAGCAACGTCGCCTTTCCAAACGGCATGGTGGACCGCATCACGCCGGCCACCACCGACCGGGAGCGCGGCATACTGGCCAAGGATTTCGGCGTCGAGGACGCCTGGCCGGTGTTCTGCGAGCCGTTCCGGCAATGGGTGCTGGAAGACCGCTTCACCGATGGCCGTCCGCCGCTGGAAAAGGTCGGCGTGCAGTTCGTCAAAGACGTCGCCCCCTACGAATTGATGAAGATCCGCATCCTCAATGGCGGCCATGCCACGATCGCCTATCCGGCCGGGTTGATGGATATCCATTTCGTCCATGAGGCGATGCAGGAGCCGCTGGTGCGCGGCTTTCTCGACAAGCTCGAGCATGACGAGATCATCCCGACCGTGCCGCCGGTGCCGGACACAGTGCTGGAGGACTACTACCAACTCATCGAGAAGCGCTTCTCCAACCCCAAGATCGGCGACACCATCCGCCGGCTCTGCCTCGACGGCTCCAACCGTCAGCCGAAATTCATCATCCCGACCATTGCCGACCGCTTGAAGGCCGGAAGAGGCGTCGCCGGCCTGGCGCTGGAATCGGCGCTGTGGTGCCGCTACTGCTTCGGCACGTCAGACAGCGGCGCCGTCATCGAACCCAACGACCCGAGCTGGGACCGGCTGCAGGCGACGGCAAAGGCGGCAAAGGAGGCGCCCGCCGCCTGGCTCGCCATGGAGGACATCTATGGCGATGTCGGCCGCGCCAAGGCATTCGTCGAGGCCTTCGGCCATGCGCTCAACGTGCTGTGGGCGAATGGCGCGCGCGCCACGCTGACCCGCTACATCGCCGGCGAGCTCTGAGAGCCATCAGCCATCATGACGCCTGAACTGGTCATCTTCGACTGCGATGGCGTTCTGGTCGACAGCGAGGCGCTCTCCGTCTCGGCGCTGCTCGGCATGATCGAACGTGCCGGCGGCACTGTCAGCGAGGACGCTGCCTACGAGCACTTCCTCGGCAAGAGCATGAAAAGCGTGCGCGAGATCCTTGCCCGCGACTTCGGCCTGGAGATCAGCGATCAACATCTGACCGCCATGCGTGTCGACCTGATGCGAAAATTCCGCGAGGAGCTCAAGCCGATCCCCGGCGTCAGGGAGATGTTGCCGAAGCTCGGCCTGCCGTTCTGCGTCGCCTCTTCGGGCACGCTTGAGCGCATCCGCTATGCGCTCGACGTTACCGGTCTGCTCGGATTGATGGAGCCGCATCTGTTCAGCGCCGCCATGGTCGCCAAAGGAAAGCCGGCGCCCGACCTTTTCCTGCACGCCGCCGCCAGCATGCAGGCACATCCGCGCAAATGCCTCGTCATCGAGGACAGTCCGGCCGGCGTCGCGGCGGCGCGCGCGGCCGGCATGCGCGTCCTTGCCTTCACCGGCGGTGCGCATGCCGGCAACCCCGCTTTGAAAGCGCGGCTTGCGTCGAGTGAACCGGACTTTATATTCGCTGACATGCTGCAATTGCCCGATCTGATTGCAGGCCTGGGAGCGAGAGTTAGAGCATCTTGACGAAACAGTTTGTTTGCGCGGTCGATGTCGGCACCGGGAGCGCTCGCGCGGGCATTCTCGATGCCAGTGGTACCTTGCTTGGCCGCGCCGATCGGCCGATCGCCATGAACCAGCCGAAGCCCGATCATGCCGAGCATGATTCGCGCGATATCTGGTCGGCGGTCTGCGCCGCCGTGCGTGCCGCCCGCGAAAAGGCCGGCGTCGCCGCGCAAGATATCGTCGGCATCTCCTTCGACGCCACCTGCTCGCTGGTCGTGCGCGACCGGCAAGGCGATCAGCTCAGCGTTTCGACCACCGGCGAGAAGCGCTGGGACACCATCGTTTGGCTCGACCACCGCGCCATCGCCGAAGCCGATGAATGCACGGCGAGCAGCCACGAGGTGCTCAACTATATTGGCGGCGTCATGTCGCCGGAGATGGCGACGCCAAAGCTGATGTGGCTGAAGCGCAATCTGCCAGATACGTGGAATGAAGCCGGCTATCTATTCGACCTGGCCGATTTCCTGACCTGGCAGGCGACCGGCTCGCTCGCTCGTTCGCAATGCACGCTGACGGCGAAGTGGACCTACCTGGCGCATGAAGGCACCGCGTGGCAGCGCGATTTCTTCGAGATCGTCGGCCTCGACGACCTTTTTGAGCACGGCAATCTGCCGGAGCGGGCCAGTCCAGTCGGCGCCGACATTGGTCCGCTGACGGCGCAAGCGGCGGCGGAGCTCGGCCTGACGCAAAGCTGCCGGGTCGGCGCCGGGGTCATCGACGCCTATGCCGGCGCGCTTGGCGTGCTCGGCGGCTTTGCCGGCGACGAGCAGGATATCAGCCGGCATCTGGCACTGATCGCCGGCACGTCGAGCTGCGTCATGGCGATGTCGCCCGACCCGCAACCTTTCGCCGGCGTCTGGGGGCCCTATTACGGCGCGGCGCTGCCGAAGCTGTGGCTGTCGGAAGGCGGCCAGTCGGCCACGGGCGCGCTGCTCGACCACATCATCCGCTGGCACGGCGCCGGCGGCGAGCCGGACGCCGCCATGCATGCCAAGATCGCCAAACGGGTCGCCGAACTGCGCGCCGCCGAGGGCGAGAACCTCGCCGCACGCCTGCATGTGCTGCCGGATTTTCACGGCAACCGCTCGCCGCTCGCCGACCCGCATGCCGTTGGCGTCGTCAGCGGGCTGACGCTGGATTCGTCCTTCGACAGCCTGTGCAAGCTCTACTGGCGCACCGCCGTCGGCATCGCGCTCGGCGTGCGCCATGTGCTGGAGGCGCTGAACGAGAACGGCTATCTGATCGACACGCTGCATGTCACCGGCGGCCACACCAAGAACCCGCTGCTGATGGAGCTCTACGCCGACGCCACCGGCTGCACGGTGGTCGAGCCGCTGGCCGACGAGGCGGTGCTGCTCGGCACCGGCATGGTCGCCGCCACCGCCGCCGGGCTCTTCCCCGACCTCAATGCCGCCTGTCTTGCCATGCAGCAAGGCGGCAAGAGGCGTGCCGCCAACCCGGCCGCCGGCGCCCGCTTCGATCGCGACTACCGTATCTTCCTGGAGATGCACCGCCAGCGCCAGGCGCTCGACGCCATCCGGTAGGCCTTTGGCCTACTGCTTGCGCAGCGACGCGCCTGACGTGGCGTCGAACAAATGGATGGCCTCTTCCTCGAATGTGTAGCGGACAGGGGCATTCAGTGCCGGGCATTCACGTGCCGGGACCAGCGCGCTGATCTCCTTGCCGCCGGAGCCGAATGTCACCAGCGCATCATTGCCGTGGAATTCGATGAGATCGGCCGTGCCTTGCAATATGCCGGCGGCGCCGGCCGTCTTCAGGTCCGGCGGCCGGATGCCGAGCACGGCGCGGTCGCCATGCCGCAGATGGAAACCCCGGCCCTCGATAGAAAGAACCGTTCCGGCGCCGGTCAACGTCCAGCCATTGCCTGTGCGGCCGACCGTCACCTCGACGAAATTCATGTTCGGCGTGCCGATGAAGCCGGCCACGAACATGTTGGCGGGGCGCAGATAGATTTCCGCCGGCGGGCCGATCTGCTCGATGACACCCTCTTTCAGCAGCACGATGCGGTCGGCGAGCGTCATCGCCTCCAGCTGGTCGTGGGTGACGTAGACGGTGGTGGTCTTCAGCGACTGGTGCAGGCGCGCGATCTCGACGCGCATGTGGTTGCGCAATTTGGCGTCGAGATTGGAAAGCGGCTCGTCGAACAGGAACACCTTTGGCGTCTTGATCATCGCACGGGCAATGGCGACGCGCTGCTGCTGGCCGCCGGAAAGCTCGGCCGGCTTGCGGCCGAGGTAAGGGTCAAGCCCGAGCGTCCTCGACACCGCGTCAACCCGCTTGCGGATCTCGGCCGCCGGCACCTTCTGGCGCCGCAGCCCGAAGGCGATGTTGTCGAAGATCGTCATGTGCGGATAGAGCGCGTAGTTCTGGAACACCATGGCGATGCCGCGGTCGCCCGGATCGAGATCGTTGACCACCTTGCCACCGATCGAGACCTCGCCGCCGCTGATGTCCTCCAGCCCCGCCAGCATGCGCAGCAAGGTCGACTTGCCGCAGCCGGACGGGCCGAGGAACACGACGAATTCGTGCTCTTCAATGCTGAGGTTGAGATCGCGGATGACCGTGGTGGCGCCATAGGCCTTGTCGACATGGGAGCAAACGATCGCGGACATGATCAGCCCTTCTCGCCGGTGAGCAGGATCTGCAGCTTGACGTCGTCCGGATTGCCCTGGGCAGCGCGCTCGAATGCCTCGATGCTGTCGGCGAAATCATAGGTGCCGGTGATCAGCGGCTTGAGGTCGACCTTGCCGGAGGCGATCAGCTGCAAGGCGCGGTCGAAGATGTTGGCGTAGCGGAACACCGTCTCGATGCGCACCTCCTTCGAGATCGCCGCCGGCACGTTGAGGGCCACCGGTTCCACCGGCAGGCCGACCAGCACCACCGCGCCGCCCGGCCGCACGACATCGAACAGATCGGCGAAGGCCTTCGGGCTGCCGCTGGCCTCGAAAACGATATCGGCACCCCACTTGTCCGTCGCCGCCGCGACCGCCTCGGCCAGCGACTGCTCGCCGATATTGACCGGCACGATGCCGGCGTACTGCGCGGCGATCTTCAGCTTGGGCGCGGAAAAATCGGAGATCAGCACCTTCGAACAACCGCCGGCCAGGGCGGCAAGTGCGATCATGATGCCGATCGGGCCGCAGCCGACGACGACGGCGACATCGCCGGGGACGATGCGGGCTCGGCTTGCCGCCTGCATGCCGATGGCGAAGGGCTCGACCATGGCGCCCTCGGCGAAGGAGACATTGTCCGGCAGTTTGTAGGTGAAGGCGGCGGGGTGCACCGCATAGGGCGCCAGCACGCCATGCACCGGCGGCGTCGCCCAGAAACTGACGTCGGGGTCGACATTGTAGATGCCGAGCTTCGTCGCGCGCGACGACAGGTTCGGCACGCCCGGCTCCATGCAGACGCGGTCGCCGACCTTGAACGTCTCGACATTGGCGCCGGTCTCGACGACCGTCCCCGCGGCTTCGTGACCGAGCACCATCGGCGCGCGCACGACATAGCTGCCGATGGCGCCATGCGTGTAATAATGCACGTCGCTGCCGCAGACGCCGACCGTGTGTATGGCTATCTTGACGTCGTCAGGTCCGACATCGAGCGGCAGCGCGATCTCGCGCAGCGACAGTTCGCCTTTTTTCTCAAGCACCAGTGCCCGCATCGGGAAATCCTCACATTAAGTCTTTTTTTGCCGGAAAACGGAATTCAGGAAGCCGCTGAGCACGCCGAGGAACAGCAGCGGCGGCAGCGACAGGAGCATGACCGAGGCGTTGAGAATGCCCCATGGCACGTTCATGCCTTGCTGGGAGAGTTCGGACGCGACGATCGGCAAGGTCTTGGCGTTGGAGCTCGACAGCATCAGCGCGATCAGGAATTCGTTCCAGACCAGCACGAAGCTGAAAGCGACCGCCCCTGCCAAGGAGCGGGCGGCCACCGGCAGCGCGATGCGCCAGAACACCGAATAGGCGCCGTAGCCGTCGACGAAGGCGGCTTCCTCGATCTCCTTCGGCACGCTCTGGAAGGCCGGGATGGCGAGCCACATAATCACCGAGATGGTGAGCAGCGAATAGGTGATGATCAACGCCGGCAAAGTGTCGTAGAGGCCAACCTGCAGCCAGATCACCATCAGCGGGATGGCCACCGCCACCGGCGGCAGGAAGCGCAGCGACAGGACGAAGAACTGAATGTCGCCAGCCCAGCGGTTGGGATAGCGCGCCACCGCGTAAGCCGCCGGCAGACCGAGCACGACGCCGATCAGCACGGCCGACCCGCAGGCGACGACCGAGTGGTAGAGCCCGGTCAGCACGCTGTCTCGGCCGATGATATAGCCGATGTTGGCAAGCGTCGGCGTGAACACCAGGCGCGGCACGCGGGTGATGATGTCGACATTGTTCTTGAGCGCATTGAGCGCCGTCCACAGCAGCGGGAACACGGCCAGGAACCCAGCCAGCGCCAAAATGGCCTTGCCGATCAGTCTGCCGGGCCTCATGCCTGCACCCGCTTCCACAGCATGGTGAAGGTGATGACGGTGGCGATCATCATCAGCACGGCCATGGCCGAGGCGTATGAAACCTTGCCGGATTCGATGAAGCCTTGCGAGAAAGCGTACATGTCGAGCGTCTCGGTCGCAACGCCCGGACCGCCGCGGGTCATGACATAGATCAGGTCGAAGGAGCGCAGCGATTCGATCATCTTGACGAACATCAGGCTGATCAATGGCGCCTTCAGCATCGGCAAGGTGACATAGGCGTGGATCTGCCAGCGTCTGGCATGGTCGAGCCGCGCCGCCTCGATCGGCTGCGGCGGCAGGGTTTCGAGCAGTTTCAGCACGATGACGGCGAAGAACAGCCCCCATTGCCAGACATCGACCGACGCAACGGCGAACAAAGCCGTCGCCGGCTTGGACAACGGGTCGAAGATCAGCCCGCCGGTGACGAGCCTGTAGGGATAGGTGGCGATGCCGTAGAGCGGGTGATAGGCGAACTTCCAGACGAAGGCCGCCGAGACGCGCGGCAACAGAACCGGGATGATGAAGAGCAGGCAGTAGAAATTGCGCAGGCGTGGGCTGGCGACCTCGAACATCAGCACGCCGAGCCCGATCGCCACCACCATGGTGGCGACGACGGTGACGATCTCCCATTTCACCGACACCCAGACCGCGTTGAGGAAGCGGCGGTCGAGGAACAGGTCGACGAAGTTCGACAGCCAGACCCAGGAATAATCGGGCGTGCTCAGCTCACGGTTCTGCAAGGCGATGACGATGGCGTAGAGCGTCGGCACCATCGACAGCACCAGAAGGATGGCGATGGTCGGAACGACGAAAGTGACAGGGAGCGACGTGCGTCGGGCCATGGGCATCTATCCTCGCTTGCGTCTCGGTCGTGTCGGCATGATTTCCTCGTTGGGCAAAGTCCCCGCGGCGCGCAGGTCCTGGCATTGCGGACAATGCCGCGGACCGCGCGCCACGGGCGGGAGGATGCCCTACTTCTTCTTGGCCAGCTCGGTGGCATAGGCATCGAGCTCGTTGAGGCCGCCCTTGATGTCGGTGCGGGTGCCCGTCACCAGTTCCTCGAGAATGATGCCCCAGCGGTCGCCGAGATCGGGCCAGCGCGGATCCTGCCAGAAGTTGACCGCCGTGGCCTTGCCGGTTTCGGCCAGGGCCTGGCCGAGATCGGCGCCGTAGATGTCGGCGAACTCCTTGCTGGCCAGGATGCTGGTGCGGTTCAGCTCGCCGAATTGGTGGGCGTCGAGCCGGCGCTTCTCGTTTTCCTTCGATGTCGCCCAGGCGATGAACAGGCCGGCGCATTTCTTCGAGGCATCGTCGGCATTGGCCTTCGCCGCGATGGCGAGGCCATGGCCGTAGCCGCCGCCGGGCAGCGGCGAGGGCGGCGGCAGGAAGCCGATCTTGCCGACCACCTGCGAGGTCTTCGGATCGACCGCCATGCCCGACAGCGGCGTCGATTCGACGAGGATGGCGACCTGGCCCGACAGGAAGGCGCCGGTCGATTCATCCCAGCTGCCGGTCTGCGTGCCGGGTGCCGAATCCTTGAACAGCTTGAGGTAAGTCTCGGTCGCCTTGACGGCGGCGTCCGAATTGAAGACCGGCTTGTCGCCATCGAACCACTGGCCGCCATAGGCCTTGAAGAACGGCATCCAGCGCCAGACATTGGCGCCCGAGCCGCGTGCGCCGCGCAACGCGATGCCATACATGCCCTTGTCCGGGTTGGTGAGCTTCGGCACGTCGGCGATCAGTTCGTCCAGCGTCTTGGGCGGCTGGATGCCGGCGGCCTCGAGCACGTCCTTGCGGTAGACCATCAGGTCGCCGCCGCCGGTCAGCGGCGCGAACCAGACCTTGCCGTCATAGGTGGCGACCTTCTGACGGCCGGGGTCGAAGTCGGCATAGTCATAGTCAGCCGGGTAATAATCGGTCAGCGGCACGATCCATTTCGACGAGGCAAACAGCGCGACATTGGCTTCGTCGACATAGTAGACGTTGTAATTGCCGACGGTGGACGCATCGGCGCGTGATTTCGCCCGGCGGTCGTTCTCGTTGAGATAGTCGATCTGGAAGCCGGCGCCGGCAAGCTTCTCGAACTCGGCCTTGGAATCCTCCAGAAGCGTCAGGCCGTCGCGCGGCTGCGCCAGCACCTTGACCGGCGCCGAGCAGACCGGCGCCTGCGCCAGCGCGATGGTTGATACGGTAGCGGAAAGCATGAAAGCTGCGCCCAAGCCCGCAGCGAGCCGAATTGGTTTCATTGATTTTTCTCCTCCAGGAACATTCGCAGGAAGCGCAAGTCCTCGGGCTCCGCGATCCTCACCATCGCCCGAGCGACAAGCCACCCATCGCCAAAATGCGGAGTTCAACCGGGCCAAGCTAGAAGCCCCGTTGCAGCAAACCTGTACTTTTATGCATTGTGCAGCGCAAAATCCGGTACTCTGCAACGAAGTCCGTCACATGAGTATCGATCGCGTGAAAGCCGCTGATTTAGCCTGTGCTTATGCGCGCATCGTCAGGCGCTGGCGCGACAGCTTGCGATAGGAGGACGGCGTCATCTTGTGCCTGCGCAGGAAAGCGCGGTTGAAGTTGGAGATGTTCATGTAGCCGACCTGGAAACAGATGTCGGTGATCGCGACATCGGTGTCGGCCAGGAGCTTGCAGGCCTGCCAGAGCCGGAGCTTGGCGAGGTGGTCGCTGAAGGAGTTGCCGGTGTTCTTCTGGAAGAAGCGCGAGAATGTGCTCTCGCTCATTCCGGCGCGTTCGGCAACGTCGGGCAGCTTCAGATCCTCGGCGAAATGCTGGAACAGATAGGTCAGGGTGCGCTGGATGATGTCGAGCGAGGCGGCGTCGAGAACGGGCGAGAAATCCGGCGACGACAAGAGCTCGTATTCGTCGGTCCTGGCCAGAAGGTCGACCAGTTCGAGGAACAGGCAGAGGCGGGCGAGCCCATGCACGGTTCCCATCCGCTCCATCAGTTCGGCGCCTTCCAGTGCCGTGCGGCCGTGAAAGACCATGCCGCGCAGCGAGCGCTCGAGGAACGGCTCCAGTTCGCGCAGTTCCGGCAGCAGGCCCGCCGAGCCGCGCAGCCTCTGCGCATCGAATTGCAGGACGATGTCGCGGCCTTCGATCAGCTCGCCCGGCTGCACCGCCGTTACCCAGTCGTGCGGCAGGCCGCCGCCGACAATAGTCAGGTAGCCCGGCCCGAATTCGCCGATGTGATCGCCGACCAGGACCACGCCGGAGGATTTCCGCAGCAGGTGGATTTCGTATTCCGGATGGAAGTTCCAGACATTGCGTTCCCAGGGATAGTCATCCAGCCGCCACAGGAAACTGTCGCTCGCTTCGGTAACGATGTGCTCGAAGGCCGGCGCCGTGCGCGGAATCGCGGCCGTGTTCTTTCGCTGCCTGAACGCCATCCATTCCTCCCGGCGGGTTCGCCGGCTGCCGGTCTCCACGGCAATCCCTAACAGCCAGCGGCCGGCAAGGGAACGAGGCTGCGGCACCCCCTGGAATGGCGCTGGCTCAATCGGTGCCCGCTCCTCCTCCCTTGCCATCATGTCGCATTTCGTTCAATAGACGGCGCAAACGCCGCGAAACCGAAGGTTTTGCCGTTTGCAATGCGGCTTCCGGCCTTATGCCGATGCGCCGCAACCTTGAAAGAGCGGAACAATGTCTGCGATCGAAGCCGGCGCTCGCGCGCCGGAAAGTCTTTGGCGTCAGGAAATCAGGGCGACGCTGGCGCTCGCCTGGCCGATGGTGCTGACCAATCTCGGCCAGACCGCGATGACGGCCACCGACGTCATGATGATGGGCAGGCTCGGGCCGGACACGCTGGCCAGCGGCGCGCTCGGCGCCAACCTCTATTTCATGCCGCTGATCTTCGGCCTCGGCCTGATGCTGGCGACGTCGCCAATGATCGCCACCGAGCTTGGCCGCCGCCGCTATTCGGTGCGTGACCTGCGCCGCACCGTGCGCCAGGGCCTGTGGCTGGCGGTCCTGATCTCGATCCCGATCTGGCTCGTGCTCTGGCACGGCGAGGCGATCCTGCTGGCGATGGGCCAGGAACCCGCGCTGGCGCATCAGGCCGGCATCTATCTGCGCTGGCTGGAATGGGCGGTGCTACCTTTCTACGGCTATATCGTGCTGCGCTCGTTCATCTCGGCGCTGGAGCGGCCGGGCTGGGCGCTGATCATCGTTTTCGTCGCCGTCGCCTGCAACGCGCTGTTCAACTGGGTGTTCATGTTCGGCAATCTCGGTGTCCCGGCGATGGGCATTGCCGGCTCGGGCCTTGCCACATCGCTGTCCAGCACGCTGATGTTCATGGGCATGGCTCTCGTGGTGATGCTGGAGAAGAAGTTCCGGCGCTACCGCCTGTTCGGCCGCTTCTGGCGGTCCGACTGGCCGCGCTTCAAGGGCCTGCTGCGGCTCGGCCTGCCGATCGCCGGCATCCTCGCCTTCGAGGTGACGATCTTCAACGCGGCAGCCCTTTTGATGGGCCTGATCGACGCGGATTCGCTTGCCGCGCATGCCATTGCCATCCAGATCGCCTCGATCTCCTTCATGGTGCCGCTCGGTCTCAACCAGGCGGTGACGGTGCGCGTCGGGCTTGCGCATGGCGCCGGCAATCCGGAAGGCGTGTCGCGCGCCGGCTGGACCGCCTTCGTCATCGGCGTCTCGTTCATGGCGCTGATGGGGCTGGTGATGGTGCTGTGGCCGCATCTGCTGATCAGCGCCTTCATCGATCTCGCCAACCCGGCCAATGCCCGGGTGATCGCGCTTGCCGTGTCGTTCCTGGTGTTTGCCGCACTGTTCCAGGTCTTCGACGGCGCGCAGGCGGTCGCCGCCGGCATGCTGCGCGGCCTGCACGACACCAAGGTGCCGATGATCTACGCAGCGATCGGCTATTGGGGCGTCGGCCTGCCGCTCGGCGTGCTGCTCGCCTTCCATTTCGGCTTCCACGGCGTCGGCATCTGGATCGGCCTGTCATCGGGGCTGGCGGTGGTGGCAGCGCTGCTCCTGGCGCGCTGGCTGCGCCGCGACCGGATCGCACCGGCGCTGGCGTTCGGGCATTGAAAGCAGCAATCGCCGGCGGTCGCCATGTCCCGACATTGTGGCGGCCGCTCGGTTGCCTGTCGTTCTAAAATACCCCACCGATGCCAATTCCCCCGCTAATGTCGGGAGGTGGTGCGGCAGGCGCACGGCTGGCGCGGGGTTTCTTCGCTGACTGCGCCTTTGACCGGTTTCCTGAAGACGTGCTCTCGTCCGAAACCAGTTTCGTTCTGGCTGGATCCTTGTTTTTCTTGACGATGACGGGTTGCCTGCACACGCGCCCGGATTGCAGGAAGAGGTCGCTCAACAATTCGAATGTCGGGTCGGTCGACACCGCTGGCTGCTTGCGATTGCGATAGTAATCGGTCAACGCGCGTACCGAGCCGCTGCCCCAGTCGCCATCCACGTCGAGCCGATAGCAACCGAGCCGGCGCAACTCTGTTTGAACATTGCGCGCAAGGCTGTTGTCCTTGTCCACTTGTCCCTGTCCGTCCGGCGTGCCGACAATCAGGGTTTTCAGCCCCGACACGACATTCTGCCGGTCGTCGGCAATGTTACTGGGCGGCGACAGGCTGGCCACCTTTGTCCCGCTCGCGGAAGGCGAGGCCTCGACCTGCTGGCCGGAGATATCGACAGAGCGGAGCGTCTGGCCAACGATCAGGACCGCCGTCTGAAGGTCGTAAGAAGCCAGTTCCTGGACGAGCTTCTGCTTGGCAGCCGGATCCGAGAGAATTTGCGACAGGCTCGCGCTCAATTGCGCCGGATCAAGTGTCTGCTCCTCGGTGAAATAGAACTGCTCGCGCAGATTCGACTGATCCCAGGGCACCTGCCTTCCGACGGTCAGGGCCTCGGTTTCGTTGCGGACGCGAATCATCATGTCCGAAACGCTCAGTCCCGGAATCTCGATATTGTGCACAAGCGCGGTCGTGAACGGGCTGTTCTGTCCGCCACCGTCCACGGTTATGTTGCCCGGCTGGGTGGCGAACGCGATGAAACTGTTTTCGCCAATGTCGACCTGCGCCAAACCCGCGCTTTGTGCGCCGGCGGCAGCTACCGGGTTGTTGCGGCAGGCGTCGAGGAAAATAAAGGTCTGACGGTCGCGGCTGGCAAATTTGGTCATGATATCGTTGAGTTTGACTGAACTCGCCTGAAGCTTGTCGATACTTTCGGCATTGGCATCGGTCGGCACCAGATAGTTCTCGCCCTGAATCTGCACGCCGTGACCGGCGTAGAAGATCAGAACCGCATCCGCCTTCGACAGTTTGGCGGCCGCATCGGCAAACAGCTCGTCGAAACCGGCGTACGAAAGGTCCGTGCCTGTCACAACGTCGAAGTGGAGCCTCTTCAGCGTCTCCGATAAGACGATTGCGTCATTCGAGGCATTGGCAAGATGTGGAAGCCTGTCGTTGTGGTAGCTGGAGTTGCCGATGACGATCGCCAGTCGATTGTGATGCGGCGGCGCCGCGTTGCCTTCCACGGCCGCGCGGGCAGAGGACAGCATCATCAGCAGCAGCACGGCAAGGAGTGCAAAAGTGCTGCGTTGATAGGTCATATCGGCACCTCCTTCGCCCATAGGCGCCTCAATCCGCTGCGGACGCGATTTTTACATCAAGGATCGTTTCAAAGATAGGAAAAAGGGATTTACATGCGCCTGGTTCGATATCCGGGTAGCAACGGTGGAGGACAAAATGCCGGGCAAAATCAACCTTGCGCTGCCGGTTTACGGGGCAGCCTACAAGAGCATCTTCGTCCGCAGCCTGTTCGCAACCCTGACCCACAAAAGTCTGTCCGACTACGCGTTCAGCCTATCGGAAATTGAATATACCGACATTCCGTTTTCCCGAAACTACCTGCTGACGAACTTCTACTACAACAAGCCGGATTGCAGCCACATCCTGATGATCGACAGCGACATGGGCTTCTCGCCCGGACTCATCGGGGCGATGCTTGAGTTGAACAAGCCTGTGGTCGGCACATTATATCCTCGCCGCGTGATCGACCTTCAAAAACTCCACGCCCTCTCGGCGCTTCCCTTCGAAAAAGCCTATGCGCAAAGCCTGGAATTCCTTGGAACCGTCATCGAACCCCGGCAGGAAATGGGCGGCTTTGTCCGGGTGGAGTCATGTGGCACCGGCATTTTTTTGGTGTCCCGCGACTGCATAGGAGAGATGATCGAGAAACTGCCTGAAGCGATAAATCGGGGCCGCTACAGAAACAACAAATACACCGCCCGGTTCGAGAATTTCCTAACGCTGTTCTCGAAGATCGTGACGCCGGACGTCGACCTTCCCACCGATTTTTCCTTCTGTCATCGCTGGGTCAAGCAATGCGGTGGCGAGATATGGGCTTGTTATGACCGCAAGATCGCACATGCCGGAGACATGACCGTCTCGGCCGCTTACTCTGATCTCTAGAGCCTTTTTTACGCAATTCGGGCGTAAAGGCTAGGGCGAAGTCGCCGAGCCTAGCCCGTTACGCACTTTTCCTGGAATTGCTCTAGATATCATATTCCGGAGCGTTGACGCTCCAATAAAGTCGCTTCAAGTCTTGAGCAGTGGCCTCGCGGTAACAATAGCCCGACAATTGCCGAAGGCGCGGCGCCAACTCATTGCCGTAAATCAGCGCACCGCGTACAGTTACGCCGCTTACGCCGCTTACGCCGGGTCGCCGATGCGATTTTGACCGGCCTATTGTTACTGATGTCGATTTTCATCAGGCGGGGGTGAAATGCGCATATCAAACAGAGCTTGTCAGTTGGCCGGCGTTTCGCTGCTGGCGCTGACGGCGGCATTTGTCTTCGAGGTATCTGACGCGGCGGCCTGCACCGCGACCCCGGACAGCACCACGACAACAACCGGCTCAGGCGTTGCAACCGTAAACACGATAGACACGAAGTCGGTCACCGTCGAGTGCAGGACGACGGGAGACTCTCAGGACGTCGACGGCGTGTTCACGACCCGGTTCACCGGGTACACCGGACTGGACAACAGCTCGTCAACCGTCATCGTCCACGACTACGACGGCAACGGCGATGACGTCGTGAATATTTTCGGCGGCATCATAACCGACAGCGCGGATTCGACGCCGGTCGTCAGCGGTCTTCCGCCGATAACGACACCGGTAACACCCTCTCTTGAACCCACGATCGGAACCATCGAACTGCTCGGCGGAAACGACCGGTTCCTGATGTCTGACGGCGATTACCTGGGGGATCCGTTCGCACCCGACGTCCAGGCCAATCTCGACACCGGCGCAGGCGACGATTCGGTCACAATCGAGAGCGGCAGGATTCTCAACATCGAGCTTGGGGACGGGGCCGACACCGCAACCATCACCGGCGACGGTACGACGGTCGGCGATGTAGACGGTGGCGCGGGCCAGGACAGGATATCGGTTGGCGTCGCGATCACCGGCGGCACCGCCGTATTCAGCGCGCCAACCACCGGACTCATCTCAGGCGGCGATGGCAACGATACCGTCAGCATCGGCGGCGGCAATGTCGCAGGCGTGGACGGCGGCGCCGGAAACGACACCATCGAGGTCGACGGCGGCACCGTTGCCGGCAACGTGGACGGCGCCGACGGCAACGATACGGTCACGGTCACCGGCCTCGCTGCCATTGACGGCAATATATTCGGCAACGCCGGCAACGATACCGTCAATATCAATGGCGGCACCGTCGGGACGACCGCCGAGCCGGCCGATGTCGACCTCGCCGACGGTTCCGATATTTTCAATATGAGCGCGGGTCACGTCACCGGTTCGGTTTTGGGCGAAGGAGGCGGCAACACCTATGACGTCAGCGGCGGCACGATCGACGGTTCGATCTTTGCCGGTAGCCAGGCCGACAAGGTGACAATCTCCGGCACTGCCCATATCGGCGTGGATCCGGGCGACGACGGGACAGGAAGCGATTCGGTCGGTCTCGAAGGTGGCGACGACAACTTCACCATGACCGGCGGCACGCTCGCCGGCGGCGTCAGCGGCGGCGACGGCACCGATACGCTGGATATCAGCGGCGGCAGCATTGCCACCTACGTGAACGGCGGCGCCGGAAACGACGTCATATCCCTTACGAACGGCGCAATGGTGGGTGGCGATGTTTTGGGAGACGATAACGACGCTGAAGCCGGCAACGACACAGTCACGATCGACGGCGCCCGGGTCAACGGCTTCGTCTCCGTTCTCGCTGGAAACGATACGATCATCTTCAAGAGCGGCACGATCGGCACGGCTGCGGCGCCGAAGGGAATCGACCTGGGCGACGGCGCCGACATCGTCCAGATGAGCGGAGGCACGGTTAACGGCAATGTCGGCGGCGGCGCCGGAAACGATGCCGTCACAGTTTCCGGCGGCACCGTCAACGGCAATGTCACCGGCGATGGCGGCGACGGCGACAGCATCGCAATATCCGGCGGCACGATCAACGGCAACGTCGACGCCGAGACGGTCGGGCTGACCGGCGGCGCGGTCAATGGCGGCATCAATGGGCAGCACGTCGAACTGCATGGCGGCACGGTGACCGGCAATGTCAGTGGCATCGGCGCAGACACGCTGGTCATCGACAATATCGGCGCGATCGATCCCTTGAACCTCGCCAACGGCGTCACCTTCAGCGGCATCGGCGCCAATGCCCAAATCAGCGACGTCGACCTTGCCGCCGGCGGCAGCAAGACCGAGAATTTCGTTGGCTTCGACAATGTCGCGTTAAGCAACGCGACGCTCGCCTTCGCACCCGGCACGATGCAGCAGATCAACAATCTGCTGCTCGGCCCCGGCTCGACCCTTTATGCCCCCGGCAACATTACCTTGACCGGCGCGGTCACCGCCACGAACGCGACCATCAACATGATGAACGGCACGGCGGGTGATGTCCTCACATTGGGCGGCATCACGCTCAACAACTCGACAATCGCGTTGGATCTAAATCAACAGACGGGGCAGGCGGATCATCTGGTCGCCGCGGCATTCGCGGCAACCGGGGCAAACGTCGTCAACGTCAATCTGATCGGAGCGCCGAATTTCACCGGCCAGACCGACATTCCGATCATCGTGTCGACGGGCGCCCCCGTGACGGGCACCTTCACCATAACCGGCATCCCCGGAACACCCGGCGCCTTGTTCACCTATTCCGTACTGGAGGCGCCGGACGGCTCCCTGTTGATCCGGGCAACGCCCGCCGGTTTCGGCATCGCCACGGCGCCCGACAGCGCCGTCAACGCCAGTATCGTGGACGTTGCGGTGGACGCGCTCTACGGCATCAACAAGGATGCGCTGGACGCGGACCTGGCATTGGCCAACGGCTCTGCGAGAATCGCGATCTCGCCGTCCTTCGGCGTGTTCGCGTCGGGCCAATTCGCGCATACCGAGCATGATGGCTACGATGTTTCAGACGGCGGCTTCAGCGGCGTCGGCCCGACTTTCGGCGCCGACGATTTCTCGGCCGCCATCAGCCTGGATTTCAATGCGGCGAAGCATTTCGGCTTCGATACCAAATACGGGCTCAACCTCGGCCTTTTCGCCGGCTACGCCTCCACCGATGTCGGGCTCGATCCGTTCCAGGGCTTTGTCGACATTGGCGGCGGCAGGAACCGCAGCGGCATGTTCGGCGGCTATGCGCTGTTCCGCCAGGACTACAACTACGCGCTGGTGTCGGCGTCGGCGTTTATCGGCAACACGGATGTGAGTAACGGCGTGCTCGACACGACCGGCAGCTACGATACGCAAGGTTACGCCGTCACGGGGTCGGTCGGCCACATCTTCAGGCTCGGGGACCGCACACGGTTCGACCTTCGCGGTGGACTGCTCGGCGTCACCTTCAAGGGGGATTCGTATACGGACAGCGGCGGCAACGAATTTGGCCAGAGCAGGATTTCCTTCGGTGCCGTGCAGTTTGCGCCCGGCATCTATGGTGATTTCAAGCTGGAAAACGCCATGGTCTTCAGCCCCTACGCGCGGTTGGAACTGCAGCAACGGTTTGGGGCGAAGAACACCACGGAAATCGACACAAGAAAGGTAAACTTCGATGACGCCGACTTTTCGGCCGCGCTGTCGACCGGCTTCAACCTGAAGATGACGGAAGCCACGACACTGAACGGCGAAGTGCGGGGAAAGTGGTCCACCGACAGTTCAACGCTCGGCGCCAAGCTCGGCCTCAAAGTAGCGTTCTAGAGCAATTCCAGGAAAAGGGCGCAGCGGTCAGGCTCGGCGACTTCGCCGTAGCCTGCCGAGAGCGGCCAGGCGCCGGCCCCAATCGGCATGGCGCGGGCTGAACTCCGTGCCGTTCTTGCTGCTCCACAGGCCGCTGCAGCCATGCATGGCCACGACCGCCGGAAACGGCCCTTGCCCTTGCGGCTTGAACAGCATTGCGTCCAGCGTCGCCGGCACGTTCTTGCCGTCGGCCGCTATGCTGACGCGATCGGGTTCCTGGGAGGTTGCCGCGGCCGGCTGTGTCATCCAAAAGGCAAAGAGGCCCGCGGGAGCGACACGATATTTCGCCTGCATCGCCAGAGCCCCTCCCTCCCGAAGCCGTTGCGCTCACCTTGAAGCGCGGCACGGCCTACCGCAAATCAGGGTTGCGTGGTGAAGACAGGGAAACCGACCAGGCCAAAGCGCAAGATCGGTCGAGCGTGACACATCTGGTAGCGCCTATCTGGTGCTGCCACGGAGGGAGAGACGGTGAAGGCGTCCGTTGAAAACTATCATGCCCGGATGCAGCGAGTGCTGGACCACATAGACCAGCATCTGGACGGCGATCTGGGCCTGGAAGCGTTGAGCGGCGTCGCGGCGTTCTCGAAATTCCATTTCCACCGGCAATTCATGGCCACCTTCGGGCTGTCCGTGCATCGCTACGTCCAACTCGCCCGCATGAAGCGCGCTTCGCACAGGCTTGCGGCGAGCGATGCCCAAAGCGTCACCGATATAGCGATGGATGCCGGTTACGACGCACCGGATGCCTTCGCCCGCGCCTTTAGGCAACGGTTCGGACAGTCGCCTTCGTCGTTTCGGAAATCTCCCGACTGGGGGGCGTGGCTCATGGCCTTCGGGCCTTTCGACAAAGCAAGGAACACGCTCATGCAGATCATCTTTGACCACGACGACGTAACGATCCGCGATGTACCGCCCACACCGGTGGCGATCATGGAGCATCGCGGCGACCGGGCGACACTCCAGGACACCATCCAGCGGTTCATCGCCTGGCGCAAGGCAGCGGGCTTGTCGCCCGAGACAAGCCCGACCTTCAACGTCTTCCGTTCCGAAAGGGAGCCCGCGATCGCGGCCGACTACAGCATGGACATTTGTGTCGGGACCGATCGGCCGATCGATGAGAAAGACGGGCAGATGAAGGCCGGCGTGATCCCCGGCGGACGCTGCGCGGTGCTGCGCTACCCCGGCAACACCAACAATCTCGAACCCGCAGCACTCTACCTTTATCGTGAATGGCTTCCGGCCAGCGGCGAGGAAGTGCGGGACTTTCCGGTCTATTGCCAGCGCTGGCTGTCCCGCCTCGCGGAGGGCCCGCTGCACGAAGTGGTCGTCGAACTCTTCCTGCCTCTGAAATAGCGAGTGGGATAGCGGCTTGTCCCTGCTGATCGCGAGAAGCGGACAAGCCCGTTGTCCACTCCATCTCGGTTATTCCGCCTGGACCTAGCGGACCGCCGCGCGCTTTTCGAGCGAACGGGCATATTGCGTCAGCGGGAAGCATATGAGGAAGAAGATCAGCGCCACCAGCCCATAGACCTTGAACGGCTCGAAGGTGGCGTTGTTGATGGCGTTGGAGGTCCGCACCAGTTCCTCGAAGCCGATGATCGAGGTCAGCGCGGTCGACTTGATCAGCTGCACCAGGAAGCCGACCGTCGGCGCGCGGGTGATCGAGAATGCCTGCGGCAGGATGATCAGCCTGAGCTCCTGCAGATAGTGCATGCCGAGGCTGGCGCCGGCGTCCCACTGGCCGCGCGGCAAGGCATCGACGCCGGAGCGCCAGATCTCGGCGAGATAGGCGCTGGCGAAGAAGGTCAGGCCGAGCACCGCCGCGGTCCAGGGCTCGATGCGCAGGCCGAGCATCGGCAGACCGAAGAACATCAGGAACAGCTGCATCAACAGCGGCGTGCCCTGGAACAGGGCGATGTAGCCCGAGGCAAGGCGCCGCCTCCATTTATGCTTGGAGATCCGGAAGAACAGCACCGCCATGCCGACCAGCGCGCCGCCGACAAAAGCGGCCAGCGACAGCAGCACCGTCCAGCGTGTGGCCAACAGAAGGTTGCGCACGATGTCCCAGAAAGTGAACTCGATCATGATACGCCCGCTCCGAGCGCGCGGCGGCCGCCGGTGACCAGAAGCCGGCGCAAGGCCATCGACATTGCGAGGTAGACCAGCGTCACGACGAAATAGGTCTCGAAGGACCGGAAGGTGCGCGCCTGCAGCATGTCGGCCTCATAGGTCAGCTCGCGCACCGCGATCTGCGACACAACGGCCGATTCCAGCATCATGATGACAATCTGGCTGGTGAGCGCCGGATAAATGATCTTGAGGGCTTGCGGCAGCACGATCTTGATGAACACCTGGCGGGGCCTGAGCCCCAAAGCCAGGGCGGCTTCCGTCTGCCCGCCCGGCACGGCATCAAGCCCGGCGCCGACGATCTCGATCGTATAGGCCGCCATGTTGAGCGTCATCGCCAGCATGGCGGCCAGGATCGGGTCGAGCCTGATGCCGAGGCTGGGCAGGCCGAAGAAGATGAAGAACAGCTGCACCAGGAACGGCGTGTTGCGCATCACTTCGACATACCAGGCGATGGCGTGACGCAGCAGCGCGGGGCCGTTTCGCCGTCCGGCGGCGCCCAGGATGCTGAGCAGCGTCCCCGCCAGTGTGGTCACGGCGATCAGCAGGATCGTCGTGGCCGCGCCGTGCGCGATGTCGCCTAAAGCACCCGGGAGCCAGGCAAAGGCCACGGGGGCTCAATCCTTGAGGTTGTCGGGATTGAGCGGCGTCTTCAGCCAGGCTTTCGAGCTTTCGTCCAGCTTGCCGTCGGCCAGCATCTTGGCGATGGCGTCGTTGACCGCCTTCTTCAAGCCGTCCTCGTTCTTGTTGAGGCCGATATGCGAGGGCGAGGTCAGCAGCTGGAACTTCTGCTCCGGCTTCAGCGCATCCTGCTTGGCCAGCACCTGGGCGCCGACATCGTTGCCGACGACCATCAGCTGGGTCTGCCCGGAGATGAAGGCCTGGATGACCGAATTGTAGTTGTCGAAGCGCTTGATGTCGGCCGAGGCCGGCGCGGCCTCGGTCAGCGAGGTGTCCTCAAGCGTGCCGCGATTGACGGCGATCGACTTGTCGGCAAGGTCTTCCTTGCCTTTGACCGACATCGCCGCCGGGCCGATCACCGCGATGTAATAGGGCGCGTAGGCGGCGGCGAAGTCGATGACCTGCTCGCGCTCCTTCGAGTAGCCGACGCTCATCAGTATGTCGACGCGATGGTCGTTGAGATAGGGGATGCGGTTCTGGCCGGTGACGGCGACCGGGTTGAGCTTCACCTTGAGCGTGTCAGCGATGTATTGCGCGACGTCCATGTCGTAGCCCTTGAGGCTCATATCGGCGCTGGCCGAGGAGAAGGGTGGGAAGTCGGCGAAGACGCCGACATTGATGGTGCCGGCCTTGGTGATGTCAGCGAGAGCATCGGCATTGGCGGCCTGGGTGGCGATGCCGAGGCCGGCCCCGAGCACCAGGACGGCGGCAATGGATGATTTCAGTGTCGAGTGGATTGTCATTTTTATTCCCCTTCTGGAAGCTTTGATTGTTTGAGGCGGCTGCCGGCTCCAGCGCGGCGGCCGCCTTTCGTTTCAGGTGTCAGGTGCCCTTGCCCGTGATGGCCGGGCTGAACACCATCAGGCTCAGGATCTCGAACAGCACCTGGGCGCCGGCATGCGCGGTGTTGGTGGTGGCGTCATATTGCGGCGCCACCTCGACGACGTCGCCGCCGACGATGTTGAGACCCTTGAGACCGCGCAGCAGCTCGAGCACTTCGCGCGTCGTCAGCCCGCCGACTTCCGGCGTGCCGGTGCCGGGCGCGAAAGCCGGATCGACGCTGTCGATGTCGAAGGAGACATAGGTCGGCCCGTCGCCGACGATCTTGCGCGCCTTCTCGATGATGGCTGGGATGCCGAGACCGGTCACCTCCTCGGCGTGCACCACGGTCATCCCGGACTCATAGGTGAACTCCCACAGATATTCGGCCGAGCCGCGAATGCCGATCTGGATGGTGCGCGTCGGGTCCAGCACGCCGTCGAGCACCGCGTTGCGGAACGGCCCGCCATGGTGGAACTTGGTCATGTCGAACAGGCCGCTGGTGTCGCAATGGGCGTCGATGTGGATGAGGCCGACCGGGGCCTTCTTGCCGACGGCCTTCAGGATCGGGTGGCTGATCGAATGGTCGCCGCCAACAGACAGGGGAAGCACGCCGGCATCGACGATCTGGTTGGTGCGGCGCTCGATATCCTCATGGCTGGTCTCCAGCCGGTAGCGGCTGCGGAACGGCGTGTCGCCGATATCGGCGACGCGAAGCTCGTGCGTCGGCGCGCATTCCAGCACATGATTGTAGGGGCCGATGCGCTCGATGGCGCGCAGCGCCCTCGGCCCGAAGCGCGAGCCCGGCCGGTTGGTGACGCCCAGATCCATCGGCACGCCGATGATGGCCACCTGCAGGTCGCCGAAATCCGGGTTCTCTGCAGCGATTTCGCGATAGGGCGCGGCGAGGAAGGTCGGGATGCCGGAATAGGGTGCCAGTCTTGTGCCGCTCTTGGAGAAGATCTTGTCGGCGACCTTGCGGAATTTCGGGTCGAACATCTCGCCGCCATGGCTCTCGCCATATTTGCGGCGCAACGCGTCGAGCTTGCCGCGATCGTAACCCATATCCGCTCCTCCTGGGCTGATGCAGCGCGGCCGTCGGCGATCTCAAACGAACTGACCGTCATCCGGCCGGGGTCGCTGTCCCGCTGGCTGTCTGCAGATTTCACGTCTTGGTGTTATTTCGTGCCGAAGTGTCCGGCAGCCCGATTGAAAAAGCAATTGATATTGTTAGGGTGTTTTCTGTGAGAAAATCTCACAAAGAAGTCGGGCATCCATGGTCAAGCGCCTGCCACCCCTGAACCCGCTGCGCGCCTTCGAGGCAACCGCGCGCCATGGCTCGCTGACCAAGGCGGCGAGTGAGCTGAATGTCACGCATGGCGCCGTCAGCCACCAGATCAAGGCGCTGGAGCATTCGCTCGGCGTCAAGCTGTTCGAGCGCGTCGGCCAGCGCGTCAGGCTGACGCCGCATGGCGCGGAGCTGTTGCCGGCGGTATCGACGGCCTTCGACGGCATCGCCGCCGCCACGCAGCGGCTGACGCGGCCGGCCAGCAGCGGCGCGCTGTCGGTGTCCTGCGTGCCGGCATTGCTGCTTTTGTGGATGACGCCGAGGCTCGGCAGCTTCACCGCGCAATATCCCGACATACAGCTGACGCTGATCCCGTCCAACGACCCCAGGGATATCCGCGCGCCGCACATCGATGTCTGCGTGCACTATGGCGATGGCAGCTGGGCCGATTGCTGGATGCGCAAATGGTCGGGGCTGGAACTGTTTCCCGTGGTCAGCCCGACCTTGATCAACAACCGGCCGATCCGCAGCGTCAGGGACCTGGCCGACCATGTCTTCCTGCATGGCGATGACGGCCGCGAATGGCACACCTGGCTGGCGGCCGCCGATGCGCTGGACCTGGAGCGCGGCCGCCGCCATCATCTGGGCGATGCGCGCATGGCGACCGAGGCGGCGGTGCACGGCCATGGCGTGGCGCTCGGCGATTCGGTGACGGCAAGCGCGCTGCTGGCCAGGGGCATGCTGGTCGCGCCGTTCAGCCTTTCGGTGCCGGCGGTCGACGATTTCTACGTCGTCTGCCGCAACGAAATGCGCACGACGCCGATCGTGCAGGTGTTCATCGACTGGCTGTTCGCCGAAAAGGCCGGAGATGACGGCCGTGCCGACGCTCCGGTCGCCGGCCGTATCATCAGCCGCCGCAAGCGTCCGCAACTCAAGGTCATCGGCGCGAAGACGGCCGGCTGAGAGCGACTGCTCAAGGCCATGCGCAGGCCGTTCTTTTTGTCGGGCCAGCCTGAAAGCGGGCAGCGCTCTGGCCAATTCGATGCTATGAGGCCTGTCGCGATTGTGGATGGCAGGCAGCGAAGGCGGCAGCAAGCATGGCAAAGACCGATATTGCGCGGCGTGTCTATAACCACACCTGGAAGCTCGACCCGATCGTGCGCAGCCTGCTCGACACGGATTTCTACAAGCTTTTGATGCTGCAGATGATCTGGGGCATGTACCCCAAGGTCGACACCACCTTCTCGCTGATCAACCGCACCACTTCGGTGCGGCTGGCCGACGAGATCGATGAAGGCGAATTGCGCGAACAGCTCGACCATGCCCGCACCTTGCGCTTCTCCAAGAAAGAGATGATCTGGCTCGGCGGCAACAATTTCTATGGCCGCAAGCAGATCTTCGAACCGGAGTTCCTGGCCTGGCTGGAAGGCTTCAGGCTGCCGGACTACGAGCTGTCCAAACGCGACGGCCAGTACGAGCTCTCCTTCGGCGGCCCGTGGATGTACACCACGCTGTGGGAAATCCCGGCGCTGGCGATCATCAACGAGCTCCGTTCCCGCGCGGCCATGCGGGCCTTCGGCCCGTTTGCGCTCGATGTGCTCTATGCCCGCGCCAAGGCCAAGATGTGGGCCAAGACCGAGCGGCTGAAGGCGCTTCCCGGCATCCGCATTTCCGACTTCGGCACACGCCGGCGGCATTCCTTCCTGTGGCAGCGCTGGTGCGTCGAGGCGCTGAAGGAAGGCATTGGCGAGGCCTTCACCGGCACCTCCAACGTGCTTTTGGCCATGGACAACGACCTCGAAGCGCTCGGCACCAATGCGCACGAACTGCCGATGGTGTTTGCAGCCCTTGCCAATTCGGAAAAGGAGCTGAAACAGACCCCCTACAAGGTGCTGCAGGACTGGCAGCGCTACTATGGCGGCAACCTTTTGATCGTACTGCCCGACGCTTTCGGCACGGCCTCCTTCCTGCGCGACGCGCCGGACTGGGTGGCCGACTGGACCGGCTTTCGCCCCGACAGCGCGCCGCCGGTCGAGGGCGGCGAGAAAATCCTGTCCTGGTGGCGCGAGAAGGGCAAGGACCCGAAGCAGAAGCTGCTGATCTTCTCCGACGGGCTCGAGGTCGAAACCATCGAGGAGACCTACCGCCATTTCAGGGGCAAGGTGCGCATGTCGTTCGGCTGGGGCACCAATTTGACCAATGATTTCGAAGGCTGCGCGCCGACGGAAACCAACAGCCTCGACGCCATATCGCTGGTCTGCAAGGTAACGGAAGCCAATGGCAGGCCGGCGGTGAAGCTGTCCGACAACCCGGCCAAGGCGACGGGAGACGAGAAAGAAATTCAGCGGTATCTCAGGATTTTCGGCGAGAAGGACCGGGTGGAGCAACTGGTCAAGGTGTGAAGAGAGATCGGACTCATGGATAGTTCGAGTTCCTTCACGCCCCCCTCTGAGGGAGGCGCCGTAAGGTGCTTTCTTGCGAGAGTTGCGCTCCCATGCCTCTGTCTCTTATACACATCT
>NZ_NSFU01000034.1:0-46722 GCF_002294875.1 Mesorhizobium sp. WSM4312
CATCGTGCCGCCGAACTGCCTGTCTGGCTGCACAGATACAATTGGCATCGTCCACATGGCAGCCTAAAGTCAAAAACGCCTATCAGTCGCCTCGCCCTGATCGAGGACAACCTGTTGAAGCTCCACAACTAGGTCGTCCAGCATCACAGTGAACCGCGTACGTAGTATTTTGTCGTAGGCGGCATTCTGGATAGCCGGATACGGGCTCTTCACCCGCTGCACCACCGATTGCGGGATGATGTCGCGAGAAACATTCACGGATTTCGTGAAAAAAGTGTACCCGCCGAAGAGCCCTACTCGCGGGGGCGGTGCAGCACCACCTCGGTGTCACTGCTCGTGTTCATGCGATGGACTAGGCCGGCCAGCTGTTGACGCAGCTCGCGGTAGTTGTAAGTCTCACCCGTGTAGACGAGCACCAAGTCAGGTCGGCCATCCCCCTGGAGCATCCTCGGCTGGCGGCCGCCCTGGATATCGATGATTGCCAGGCGGTGGTGTCCCAGCGCCGCAGGCCCGCCGATCCAAGTCCCCTCGTCGTCCGGACCGTGGTTCGCTATGGTGGCCGTCATATCGGCAAGCTCCCTTCGCGCATCGGGACCTCCGAGGTCTCGATTGAAGTCGATCCATTCACAGATGCCGCACAGGTTATGTCGCCGCATTTGGGCGAAGCAGATATAAGGCCAGTGGGAAACCATCGAGGCAAAGTGACGGATCTAGCCCAGCTACGATCCGCATCCGACATTGTCGGACATCGGACAGCACCGCGATTCGCTGCATAGGAAGCCTGGAGTCGCGATTTCCCCTGGGGGAATCAGCGCATGAAAGGAGAGCTGGGTCGTGTCTGCCGAAATGAGAAATTGCTCCCCCTTATTGCATCACCGAGGAATGTTACCCAGCGCGATAGACGGACATGCCCTATCTCCCCCCGTTGCAGCTGAGGGAGATAGGGGCCAGCTCTTCATTCAACCCTCATGGAGGATGATCAGCCCAGCCATTTCCATGCGCCGGCCTTCACAAGCCGTGCACCATTCAGGTTCTTTTCCTTGAAGCGCGACGATCCTTGTCAGACGTCGCAACACTTGCTGCCGAGAGCACGAGCTCTTCCTCGAGCATGCCTTGATCTGCGCCTCGAACGGCTCGCACATGCTGGGTTTCAACGACTTCGCAGAGGTTGATATTCTGCAGTGACTTCGTCTCGCTGCTGCACGGCATTGACGCTGGGAGCCATGCTCGCGTGGCGCAATTGTGCTGAAGCCGGTGCCCACGGCAACGTTTCTTAACCCGCCCCAGATCCTGGCGTTTGGCTATTTCCGACATTCGTGTCCGGCTTCGGACAAAGGCCGGGTTTGCCGAACGGAGTCGCACCCAATTTCCAGTGCTGCTTGAGCAATAATATCGACCGGCATTACTGCACAACACGAAAGTTGCTGCAAAAACCGAAGTGAACCCAAGGCATCGGGTCAATTGGCATGGCGCTTGCGACTCGGTCGATAGAACGCAGTCAAAATCACGGTTGCAGACCATGCCTACCTCTCAAAGCTCGATAAAGCACGCGAGCAAAATTCCCCGTCTCCGCGGAAGCTCGTCGCCGTTAAACGTGCCTGCTCGGGGGCGGTCTTGCACAAGACCGGTCCGAGGCAACCACGCCAAGGCGCGAGGCTGCCGGAACTGTCGACCGAAGTCGATGCCGCTTCAGTTTAACCGAAAAATGCACCGTACCACTTTGGCCTGGAAGCAAATCAATGACCTATAGAAAGAACGTTCCTCTCGTGACCTTTCGCACGCGTGTTCGCGATGAGTCGATCGGGGGGCCAAATCCTTATCAGTGGGAGAACAAGACCTCCGACGATTATTTCGGGGGCAAGCGCATCATCCTGTTCTCGCTGCCTGGCGCCTTCACCCCGACCTGCTCGACCTTCCAACTGCCCGATTTCGAAAAACTCTATGATCAATTTCTGGAACTGCGAATTGACGCGATCTACTGCGTCTCGGTCAACGATGCTTTCGTCATGAATGCGTGGGGAAAGTCCTTGGGGCTGCAGAAGATCGAGCTGATCCCAGACGGGTCGGGCGAGTTCACGCGCAAAATGGGCATGCTGGTCGCGAAGGACAATCTGGGCTTTGGCATGCGCTCCTGGCGATACGCCGCTCTGATCGACGATGGCGTGGTGGAGCAGTGGTTCGAGGAGGAAGGCTTCTGTGACAACTGCGAGACGGACCCCTATGGCGTTTCATCCCCGCAAAACGTTCTCGACAAATTGAAGGCGGCGGCATGACCCAGAAGTGGAAAGTCTCACACAACCCAAGCACACACTAGAGCCTCCTCGGCAGATCACGGTTCAACATGCATCTCTCAGCAAGCCTGCTTCAACGCCAGAAGCAACGTATGGTCTTATCGCCTCAAGCCATTGAAGCTATTCGCTTGCTGCGATTGACGCATACTGAACTCCATCAGCTCGTGCAGCAGGCACTCGAGAAGAACCCCGTTTTGAAGCCTGACCCGTTTGACGACGATTCGCCGCTGCCAGGGGTGGATCAGCGGAGCAGTCAAAGCAGAAGCGAAATCGGCGAATCGCCCATTGGCGGGCCGTCTGGCGGGCGCGGGCAATGGAAGTCGCAACGCAGTAGCGGCAACGATCGACCTGCCGTCGAGGAGTTTACCGCCCACACCGAAACATTGCACGACCATGTCGCCCGCCAGGTCGCCCTCAACCCGTTCACCCCCCAGGAGCGGCTGATTGCCGGACAGCTCGCCGCTCATCTGGAGGACACTGGCTATCTTCAGGTAAACCTTTTCGATCTGGCCAGGACGTTAAACGTTCGGCAAGCTGATGTGGAACGGGTCATCGGAATCTTGCAGCAATTTGATCCGCCGGGCATTTTTGCGCGAACTCTCAGCGAATGCCTGGAGATTCAGCTGCGCCAGCAAGACCGGTTCGACCCGGCTATGGCAGCTTTGGTCGCCAATCTCGAGATGCTTGCACGGGGGGATTTTCAGGGATTGAAGCAGCGTTGCGGAGTCGACGAGGAGGATCTCCTCGACATGAGGAACGAAATCCGCGCGCTCGATCCCAAGCCTGGAGACCGGTTCCAGTCCGGGACGCCGGAAACCATCGTACCGGACGTCTGGGTAATGCCCAAGTCCGAAGGTGGATGGCGGGTGGAGCTTGATCCGGCCACGCTGCCCAAAGTGTTGATCAACCACACCTATGTCGCCGAAATCTCGCAGCTGACCAAGCAAAATCCGGAAGGCAAAGCGTTTCTCGACAATTGCCAGGAAAAAGGGAACTGGCTGATCAGCAGTCTCAAGCAGCGCGCTAAGACGATCCTTAAGGTTGCGACCGAAATCGTGCGCCAGCAGGATGCCTTTTTTACACACGGCGCCGCCCATCTGCGGCCTCTCTGTCTCAAAAATGTCGCTGACGAGATCGGCATGCACGAGTCGACGGTAAGCCGGGTGACTTCGAACAGGTACATGTTGACTCCGCGCGGGGTGTTCGAGCTGAAGTATTTTTTCGCTGCGCCAATCGCATCCTGCGAGGGCGGCGATGCGCACTCCGCCAAAGCTGTCTGCCATCGGATCAAGGCAATCATAGCCGAAGAATCGCTCGACAAGGTACATTCCGACGAAGACATCGTTGCTCAACTCAAGGAGACCGGCATCGATGTCGCTCGCCGTACCGTCACCAAATATCGCGAGGCGATGAACATCCCTTCCTCCATACGACGGCGCCGCGATAAGCGTTTGTCCGCAGCTGCGATCAAGCGAAGTGACTAACCGACATTCGTGGTCGGCGAGAGGCGACTCTCAACTTCCTCCGGGCCGAAGCAGCTTTCGAAGTCATGGCATTCCCCGCAACTGGGTGCTGTGCATGACGAAAAGCCTTCGGCCTCACACAGCTTGCGGTAAAAGTACTTTTTCCATTTCATGTTTTCTGTGTTGCCTGCCGCCAGCGCGGGAAAATGTCTGGCAAGCAGGCGGCTGAGCTCAGCGCGATTTGAGAGGCCAAGATCCCGCCAAAGATGGTCCATGCGCATCGCACGCCGGGCGATGATCTTGGCCAAGCGGGCGCTCGCCGGGTCGGCCGGCGCAGCATGCGCTAGCAGCAGCCGGCGTAGCAGTTCCTCTTCCAGTTCCGGCTCGGGCTCGCTCAACTCCTCCAAAGCGAATACGCTGCTGGAGGTAGACGGGAAAGTTGCGGCCAAGACATCACGCAATTCGACAGACGAAAGGCCTGTCCCCTCCGTCGCCAACACCTCGCCCGCCTGGACCTCCTCAAGCGAACGTGAATGTACGCAGGGCAGCACATGCTGATCGAAGCTCCTCCCTAGCTCGGACCCACGCCATTGCGCGCTGGATAGGCAGCCATCATCGTAACGGCCGGCTTCAGCTTCCGGCATGACAAAGCGCCTTGTTGACCGCAGGGATGATCTTGTCGCCCCAGAGCTCGATCTGGCGCAGCATCGTCTTTTGGTCGAAGTCGCCCAATTGAGTCTGAACTGCGATCTGGTCCGGTTTCAAGATATCGATCTCTTCCAGCAGGCGATCAATCACGCGATTTACGCTGCCAATCGGCAAATTTTTGCGCATGGTCTCGAAGGACAGATCCTGCTGGGTCGGTGTCTCCTGCAGCAGGTAGCCATCGTGGCTCTGTTGGCGACGCTGATGCAGGGCTTCAGAAAGCCGGCGCTGGAAGCGGGCATTGTCGAGATAGCTGTTGATCTCCAACTCGTCGTGGCTGGCATAGCAGCAGCGCAGCAGCGATATCTTGACGTCGGTGACGTTCTTTTCCTCGGATGCCGCCGCCCTCTCGACTGATTCACGCAGTGTGGTCAAAGTCTCTAAGCCGTCGTGGAAGGCTGTGACAAAAAAATTGTGCCCCTCGCGGTAGGCCCGAGCCATCCGTGCGGCTCCGCCAGCGATCCAGATAGGCGGCGTCGGCTGCTGGACTGTGCGGACCGAAATCGCTGTTGGGGGGATCTTCTCATACTGGCCGTCGTGTTCGAAGACGTTTTGGTTGAGGCCCTTGAGAATGATGTCCAGGTATTCCGAAAAGACGGCCGGCGCCTCATCGATGTCCACGCCGAACCGTTCGAACTCGAACTGCTGGTATCCCAAGCCTACGCCGAGCTCGAGACGGCCGTTCGCAACGATGTCGGCGAAGCCGATCTCGGACAGCAGGCGCTGCGGTTGGTAAAGCGGCAGCACGCAGACGGCAGTGCCCAGGCGAATCGTGCTTGTCAAGCCGCCGCAGTGCGCCACCATCATCAGCGGGGATGGTATGAGGCTGTAATTGTTGAAGTGGTGCTCAGCAAACCACGCGGTGTTGAACCCAGCCTGCTCCGAAGCGACGGCCTGTTCGATGGAGTTGCGGATGACGCTTTCTGAGGATTGGTGATAGCCACGCTGGGCGGCCAGAATGAAAGTGGCAAATTCCATGATTTCTCCTCGTTATAGACACGTCAGCCGACCGGGAATGTGCTCGGCATGCGCATGCTTGGATCTCAAGCACCTCAGGTGCGTCGTGGAGCCGAGGCTTCATAATGCTCGGCCGGTCGCCCTGCGAAGGCCTGGCAATTAACCTGCGGCCTCCGCAAAACATTCGTCATAGAGCTCGCTGGCGTTTCCCGCATCACCGAACGAGGTCCAGCCGCCGTCCACGTAGAGGATCGAGCCGTTGATGTATGAGGCGTCAGACGAAGCAAGGAAGAACGATGCATCTGCGACGTCTTCTGGCCGTCCCATCCTGCCCATGGGGATGCGTCGTCCGATTGCTGTCAGGTCGATGCGGCCGGCTTTGGCCAACTGAGCAAGTGCGGGCGTGCGGATGTGGCCAGGAGCGACGGTGGCTGTCCGAATTCCGACCGGCCCGAGTTCGGCCGCCATGCAACGGGTCAGCATATCCATCCCCGCCTTGGAGGCGCCGTAGGCATGGCGCGGCGCGAACGGCAGAAAGCTGTCGATCGACCCGAGATTGAGGATCACGCCGCCCGGGCGCATAGCCTTGATCGCTTCGCGCGCGCAGGTGAAGGCGCCGGTAAGGTTGACATCCAGGACGTGTTCGAGCTGTTTCGACAGTTGCTCGATCGCAGGCACAATCCTGTCGGCGGTATCAGCACTATTGACCAGAACATCGATATACCCGAAGCGTCCCCTCAGTTCTTCGAACATCGACACCACATCGCTCTCGACGGCCACGTCCAGCGATTTCGCCAGATGCTTGCCGGGGAGCGATGTAGCCAGCTCTGCCGCTGCAGTGCCATCTTTATCAGCAATCACGACGGTGTCGCCGTTCGCGGCAAAGCGGCGAGCGACGGCCGCGCCAATGCTTTTTGCGCCACCGGTGACGAGCACGATTCGCGCATCTGTGCATTCGGCCGGACAGGAGAGCTCGGCTTGGAGCGCACCATCCACCGGCGGGTGAGCATCCCCCGGCTGGTTGAATGACATCCAGCCTCCGTCGACTGCCAGCACCGAGCCGGTGATGTAGCGCGCCTGCGTGCTGCTCAGAAAACGCACGACCCTGGCGATCTCGTCGGGGCGAGCCAAGCGCCCCATCGGCACGCGGCGGCGTATCGCCGCGAGGTCCATTTTGCCAGCGCGTGCCAGTTCTGTGACCATTGGGGTGCGGACGGAGCCCGGCGCCACCGCCGTGACGCGGATTCCTCGCATAGCCCACTCGCATGCAAGGGACTTTGTCAACGAGATCACGCCAGCTTTCGAGGCTGCGTAGGCGTTGCGCCTGGGATTGCCGACCACGCCCGCCATCGAAGCCACATTGACGATCGCACCGCCCGGCTTCATGCGCCGCGCCGCTTCCCGGGCCATAACGAATGGCCCAATAAGGTTCACTGTCACGCCGCGTCGGAAGGTATCGACAGCGGTGTCGATGATCCTATCCATCGTGGGTCCAACCGCCGCATTGTTGATGAGGACATCGATTTGCGCGAACCGTGCTTCGACCTGGCCGAAAAGTGAGAGCATGTCCTTCTCTCGCGACACATCGCACTCCAGACCGACGTGCGGCGACCCGAGATCCCGAGCCAGTTCAACCACACCACTGCCCGGAAGGTCCACCGCAACTACAGTGTCTCCGTCCGCGGCAAGGATATCGACCAGGGCACGGCCGATCCCGCCCGCAGCGCCTGTGATGATTACGGTGCGTGCTGCCAGTTTCACGAGAGCTTCTCCACGATGACCGCTTGTGATCTCAGCCCATCAACCTTGGGCGGAATGAAGGGCCGAGCCAAATCGTTGCAGTGACCGCCAGTCGCGGCCCCACACAGATGTCGTTCCCGTAGGGCGCTCATCCTCCATTCCTACCCACTTATGCAGCTCCCAGTTGGGGACCCTCGACGCCATCTTGGTCGGTGGGGATGTGACCCTTGAGCAACTGGTAGATGGGATCGTCTGGATGTGGTGCTCCAATCGGCTGTCGCCGGCCGAACCTATCTGCCTCAAGAATCGCTGGCGGGATTTGCTCCTCAACCCAATCGTAGACGACTGTCCGTTCCGCAATTCGCCACTCGTCCTGCCTCTTCTGAAACAGATCGCAGTAACGGCCGCAAAGCAGCGTCTGACGTATTTCTTGGTCTGTATCCGGTCCGCGTTGCAGCGCGGTGAAATAGCTCTCGACCGCGGCCTCTGCTGAACTGATGAAGTCGATCAGGCTGTTCGTGATTTGATGGATGTTACGGTGCCCCGGCAGACCGAGAGCAAATTGGATGAAGTCCTCTGCCGGTCCGCAATAGGGACCGTGCCTGTCATACGCTTCGGGCCAGTATGCGCTACGCAGCGCCGCCTCATCGGCGCGGTCTATCCCGCGGCAGTACCGATACAGGCAGTTGCGGATCGCCTCTCGGTCACGCAGTTCGGTAATTTTCGCGTGGTCGACAGGGTCTGTCGCGAATTGTATGATTGTTTTGTCCTTCCCGATGCCAGTCTGCACTTTGCGTGTGTCTCTCTCTACAACTGAGTTAGCGGGGGGCTCGTCAACTTCCAGAGCTTGTTCGGGGCAGGCTCGTACCCCTTTTGAGGCAAGCAGTTGCTCCCCATCGGCAACATCAATATCACCGGGCAAGATGTAGCCGGCGTCATCAAGCTTGAAGACTCTCGGCGCCCGCGCCCAGCAGCGCGCATGACCCTGGCATCTGGCTTTATGTACGACGACACGCATAGCGAACTCCAATGTCGTTGGCTGAAACTTCAGGACCATTCCAGGATCAGATTCTCGATCCCGAACACATGGCCGCCGAAGGTGATAGGTTCAGTCCCTGTCTTGATCCGAAAGGCTGGGATGCGCGCCAGCCACTCCTCCAGGCCAATGACAATCTCCCGCCGGGCAAGGTGTGAGCCAAGACAACGATGGGGACCATAGCCAAAGGCAGCGTGCCGGTTGTCCTCGCGCGCCAGATCGATCTCATTCGGGCATTCGAATTCCGCCGGGTCACGATTGGCAATCATCGTGGCACAGGAAACATAATCTCCCTTGCGGATCGGCGCGCCTTTGAAGTCGACATCCTTCGTTGCCACTCGGATCATCTGAATGGTCGAATAGGCGCGCAGCAATTCTTCCGCAGCGACGGCAATCCGGTCAGGTTCGCTTCGTAGCAATTCCTGATCTTTGGGGTTGCGCGCGAGATGGGCCAAGTCGAAGCATATGGCTGCTGAGACCGTGTCGAGTCCCGCGACGAACACAAGCACGCCGATGCCACGGACTTCTTCGTCACTGAGCAGACGACCCTCGACCTTTGCCTTCACGATGAAGGTCATGAAATCATCGACCGGCTCCTTGCGGCGCTCGGTGGCAAGTTCGTCGATGAAGGCCACGATCGTCCGGGCTGCGGGTGGTCGTTGCTCCTTATCGCCGTGGAGCAGATCTCTAGCCCAGCCGACAAATGTTTCTAGTCCGTTGTCCGAAAGCCCAATAAAGCGAAGGAAGATATTGACCGCGAACGGAACTGCAAAATCCTTCATGATGTCGCAGCTCGTGCCTGATGCGGCGATCCTGTCGATCAGCTTGATCGCTCGTTCCCGGACAGCCGGCTCCAATGCCATTACCCGCTTTGGCGAAAGCAGCGGATTGAGCAGTGAGCGAAAAACACCGTGGAATGGCGGATCGAGCTCAAGCGGGATCATCGGCCAGCTCTCGCCGAGCACAGAGGCGAAGATGCTGCGATGGCTGGAAAACGTTTCGGTGTCCTGCAGCACCCGGCGCTGGTCGCTCGCGCGAGTGATGACCCAGGTACCCCGACCGTCGCGCGTGTTGCTGGTTGAATAAAAGATCGGAGGCCCGGCATGAACGCAAGCAACCGCTGCATGCGGATCCCCGTTAGCCGTCGGCAACATGCCGGGCGACGTAAACAGGTTGAAGTCCCTCACCATTTCGGGCGGGACATGATCTGGAACCGGCCGCGATTTAACCGCGCCAGAATCGAGAGACCGTTCATGAGATGCTGTCGGCATTTGCATGCAATCGTCGGTGCAAGCTCCGTGCCGAATTCGTCTTTCGATAATCCTTGCCGTTTGCTGGGCAACAGGTGGCGCCTGCGCTGACTTGCTGGTCGGGATTGCAACATTCTTGTCCAGCGTCGGACACAGAATGTAGAATGCTAGACAGCGACTTGGAGCAACTCAACTGGTGGGATCGCTAGCCGATCATGTGCCCGGGGAGCATCCAGTTCGAAAGCTTGCGCTAAGCGGCTTGGTGACTTGGCCGAGGTCACCAGGTGGAAACGACCAACACTTGGGGTGAGCCTAGTGGCGCTCCCCTCGATGATGTCTGGCGGGGTGGTTAGCCGCCTCCGTAGGACAAGATCAGTCTACACGAATGGACTATAGCCTCTCCTCGCATGCCTCATTGGCCGTCCTTCAGAGCCGGCCACACGAGCTTTTGTCTTTCAGCAGGGCGTTTTTCTCGCCAGCTACAGAGCCACACCGACGCCATTAATGAGCGTCCAGTCGACGGGTTGGATGGCCCTGTCCATCTTGCCCAGCACCTTGGCTTAGCATTTGCCGGTGCGGCGGAAGCCTTCAAGACGCAGTTCTTGACCTTCTCCAGATCAGCCTCGGATGGATATCGGCAAGGGTTCAGCTCGTCCTTTTGAACTTGCGCATCTTCGTGTTGGCCAACCCCAGGCCGCCCGACATATTTGCGGTCTATCCGGCACCTCAACTTCGAACAACCTTGCGGCAAGCTCTTGGGATAGCCCACGCTCGTGCCTCCACCACCCGCTCAGCAGAGCCAGATTTGTCGTTGATGGCACGGAACTTGCGGAGTCATTCGCAGATGCGTCACGGACCGAGAGTGTCGTCCCATGAATTCGATCACCAAAAAGGCCGCCCGACGTTGCTGGGACCGCCTGCAATTACCTTATCCCAGAATTGGGAGCAACGGCTTCAAAAGGGATAACTCATCACCTCAATTTTGTCGATCGCGCGGCCATCGAACCGCAGCCATCGATCAGACTTCCGCCTCGTTGCACTCATTGCGACCGCCTTGGTGCTTGCGACAACCGCTCAATTCTGGCTGCCAGGATAACCACATATGGCGACGGAACTTCCTGCTTCAAAGCAATATAGAGATCGTCGATCATCCCCCCATCAAGGCCTCGATCGAGGACACCGCGTTCGGCTTGCTTGGTTCGCAGTGAACAGACCGCACTTCGACGAATGCGATCGATGCGACCGCGCCGAGAACTCTCCCGCATTGTCGACGGTTGGGTCCGTCGGCCCTCCGATGAGGCCTCGGATGCGTCGGGCTCCGAGGCCTCGACTGATGCCGACTGGCCGCCGCCGGAAGGTCTCGCGGCTTTGATCCCCGGCGATGTAGCCACCCCTGCTGCAACAGCTCCTAGCCGGAGAACTCATTCATGACCGAATCGGCGACAGATTTAGTGGACGCGGCTTTGTTCGACCGAGATCGGCTTGACCCAGAAAGTCCCTATCAACGTTCTGGCCCTGCATGGGGTGCCATCATTTCGCTTTCCTTCGGCACCTTCGGGCTTGTGACGGCAGAGTTTCTGCCCGCCAGCGTTCTGACACCGCTCGCGCATGATCTCCGTATCACCACGGGCACGGCTGGACAGGCGCTAACAGCGGCCGCAATCGTCGCGGCGATCTCGGCACCGATAATCGCCATCGTGACAAAGCGTCTGGACCGCAGGGTCGTCATCTGGGCGATGACGCTCCTGCTGATCCTGTCGAACGTTCTGGCGGAGGTTGCGGGGTCGCTGCCGGTTTTGCTGGCGGCACGCGTCGTCCTTGGCATATCGCTTGGTGGTTTTTGGTCAATTTCGGCAGCGTTGGCGATGCGGCTGGTTCCAAGTCACCTCATGCCGCGCGCCATGTCGGTCATCCTCACCGGCGTTTCTGTCGCCTCCGTCTGCGCGGCTCCAATCGGCGCTTATGTCGGTGACATTTGGGGATGGCGAGCCTCGTTCAAGGTCGCCGCAATCGTGAGTGCCGTTGCGCTGCTCGTGCAACTCGTAACCATTCCGCCACTGCCTCCGATCGAAGTGCGCAGATTCCGCAGTCCGCTGGATGTCGCGAAGAATCCGGCGATGAAGGTTGCGGTGCTAGTCGTGCTATTGGTCGCTTCCGGCCATTTTGCCAGCTTCGCCTACATCCGCGCCTTTCTCGAGAGCGTTCCTGCGCTCGACAAGAAGTCAATCCCGCTCGTGTTCCTTGCTTTTGGCACGGCCGGCGTCTTCGGCAATTTAGCCGGCGCATTCCTCACCAAACACAGTCTCAAGGCGGTCGCGGCCCTGCCGCCCCTGCTCATTGCCGTAGCCGCTGTCTCGCTCCTGACCATGAGAGCATCGGCCTTGACCTCGGCAATTGCAGTTGCCGTATGGGGCTTTGCTTTTGGCGCGGTCCCGGTCGGATTGCAGACATGGATGGTGCTACGCGCCGCTCCGAAACAGGCCGAGAGCGCTGGTGTACTGATGGTCATAACCTTCCAAGTGGCCATCGCAGCCGGCACAACTTGCGGTGGCCTATTGGTGGATCACACGGGTATTGCCAGTGTCTTTGTCTACAGCGCGGTTGCCACGTTCCTCGCTGTCTTGACAGTATTTTTGCTCGGCCCGAACCGCAAAACCTGACCGCCTGGTGGGGAGTGACGGTCGGCGGCGTTCACGCTATTGTCACCTCTGAGCTCGGCCCAAAGGCCGCGGCTTCGTCGTAACCATGCGGTCGATGGGGCAGCGCCAAATTGCTTCCTGCTCATCGCGTTGCGATAATACAGCGCGCTTATTGCGTCATCGTGTCCCCGGTCTCGGCTTCAATGCCCGGCTACTGGCTGCGGAGGCAGATGGGCGCCGGCGTCCCACCGACGACGATCGGTCTTTTCTCATGTAGCTGTCGGGGAAACGAGGCAGGTTTTCCGCCAGAACCCGCCAGTCGTCGCGCTCGCGTTCGCCTTCCTTGCGCGCACCGAACAACTGGATGATGATCTTGCCGTCGGACCCATATGCTTCGAGCGAGGTGACGTGACTGTCATTGGTCGGCTTGCGCACGGCCCAAACCTCACGGATTTGGTGGGTCCTGAGATGCAGCCGGAACGTTTCGTCCAGCACATGGATGCACGGCCCGATCTGCTTGACCGACTTGATTAAGCCGGAATGGGTCTGGATAGAACCTCGGTTGCCGACGAAGCACATGATCGGCAATTCGTCTTCGGCCGCACGCTGGAGCACGGCGCCAACTGCGGCATTGTCGAGCAGCCAAGCGTAATCCTGGCCGACCATGCGCAAAGCCTGGCAGCGGCTGAGCTTGAGCGTCTTTAGAAGGTTGACGTCAGTCAGCCGGCTCCAGTACTCGCGTAGGTCGTCCACCGTGCCGGCCCAGTCCGCAGTCCTCGCGCCCAGGTCGGCTACTCTCGCCTTAAGCGACATGGTCGGCTCCTGGTTGGCGGATACGAGCTCGGCCACCAGCTTTCGATAGGCATGAAGGTTGGAGACCGGCCTGAGATGCACCTTATGCACTGCTGCGCCGGCGGCGTCGAAGAATTGCAAACTGCGCTGGATTCCGCCGCGATGGCGCCTTTCAACAGCGAAACCATACCTCCAAGCCTGCGGGAAGACGCGAAGGTCGAATTCGTCACCAAGGACCATGGCGTGATTGTTGCCGGTTATCACTCTGTTGAAGACGCCAATCTTTTCGTGCACGGCACCTTGATTGCGGGTCAGCGCCGTCACTTCGCCCACGAATTCGAGGCCCGTCAGAAGGTGATTGACGCGCGGGTCGATGCGTGCCGCGCCGAAACCGCAATGGGCCGCGACCAGTTCCGCTTCCGAAATGGCCAATTGGGCGGCGAAATCACGCGCGGGAATGTTCGGACAGACTTCCCACGCACGCCGGATTTCGTTGGGCGACCGCTTCTTGCGCTGATCCATGTTTTTACCCCTGCCCCGTTCTTCTTTTGACGATCGATCGAAAAACGGGCCTCAGGGATGTGCACGGCGGACGCGATCGATCGTCAGGCACATGCCAGTCGAATCCTGTCTCCGGGCGGTCAGCGGCCAATCGCCGGTAGCGAGCGATTGTTGGGTGGTCGGCGCCAATCGGCCGATCGAGCATTCGGGTACCACCGGCGGTGCTGCTTTCCCACCAAGGCGGGTCTGATGGATCATATTGCTTTCCTTCGTTCTTCGATTGCGAGGGCAACCCAAAGGTGAATCGGCCGGCAATTTTGCCGCCGCAACGAAGGCTTCACAAAAATCGTGCCAGTTGCTCCGCGGCAAGCTCTGAACATCTTTGGCTCTGTTCATTGCTTTACGCGTGAGTGCATCGCGAACTCAGGCGCCCTTCCTGTGACGCGGACGCGACAAACCCGACAGTAAGTGTCGGTTGTCGGACGTCTCCCCAGCAATCGAGCATAAGAGACGTCGGGATGTCCTACGGTTTTTGACACGTCTTCCCTTTGGCACGGTCCATGCGAGATGATCCACGAAAACGCCGGACCGAGGAGAAATCGAGCCATGATTACGCTCACCGACAACGCTGTTGCCGCCATCAAGGCCGCTCTTTACCGCGCCAGCGAGCCGGCGGAAGGATTTCGCATCATGGTCCATGCCGGCGGCTGCGCCGGCTTCCAATACTCAATGGGCCTGGAGAGCGTCTCACGTGAGGGCGATGCGATCATCGAGCGAGATGGGCTCAAGGTGTTCATGGATAGAGGCTCCCAACCCCATGCCGCCGGCATGACCGTGGACTTCGTCACTGGGCTCGAAACATCCGGCTTTGTTTTCGATAACCCCAATGCGCGTGAGACGTGCGGCTGCGGCAAGTCCTGCAAATGATTGCGAGGGAACAGGCTATGTTCGACTATAGCGACGCCAAGGAATACTGCGTCGAACCGGTAACCGCCGGCGCTCTGGAACCGGCCGACACGCACTGTCGGCCCGGAACAATTGCGTTCGGTGATGCACCAAATCGCGATCATCGATCGTTGCCGTGGGCAAGCAAACAAAATTGCCCGAAACAGCTGAATTCCCGGCGGATGCCGCCACCAAAGGGCAATGTCGACAGCGACCGGTCAGCCAAGCCATCGCTCCCCCGGCCGCCCACCTTACCAGATACGATATGCGCCAGAGGTTCAATGGCCCGACTACCCTTGAATCATTTCAGCAGTTGAAGGATCACTCCCATGAACCCTGTCTATCTCGACAACAACGCAACGACGCGGGTTGATCCTGCAGTCGTTGGAGCGATGTTGCCTTTCTTTACGGAGCAATTTGGCAATCATTCGTCCATGCACGCCTATGGCGCATCGGTTGCTGAAGCCGTGAGAAAGGCGAGGCAACAGTTGCAAGCCCTCATCGGCGCGGGATTCGAGGACGAGATCATCTTCACCTCGGGCGGGACTGAAAGCGACAGTACAGCCATCCTTTCGGCGCTGGAGGTGATGCCCGACCGAACGGAAATAGTGACTTCCGCGGTTGAACATCCGGCCGTTCTGAAGTTGTGCGCGCACCTTGAGAAGACGCGCGGCGTCAAGGTGCACATTATCCCAGTCGATCACTACGGCCGGCTCGACCTGGACGCCTACAGAACCGCCCTCACCCCACAAGTGGCAATCGTCTCGATAATGTGGGCGAACAATGAGACCGGTACGATCTTTCCCGTGGTTAAGCTTGCCGATCTAGCCAGGGAAGTCGGCGCGCTTTTCCACACTGATGCAGTGCAGGCGGTCGGAAGGCTTCCGATTGAGCTGAAATCGACCGCGATCGACATGCTGTCGCTCTCCGCCCACAAGCTGCATGGTCCAAAGGGGATAGGCGCGCTTTATGTAAGACGTGGCGTGCGCTTCTCCTCCATGATCAAGGGTGGGCACCAAGAGCGCGACCGGCGTGCAGGCACTGAAAACACACCCGGCATAGTCGGACTGGGCATGGCGGCCGAACTCGCCTTGAAATTCATGGACGAGACAAAACGAATAAAATGGTTGCGCGACCGCCTTGAGAACGGGATCATCCAGCGCATCCCAAACACATCCATCAACGGCGATCCGCAAGAGCGATTGCCAAACACTGCAAACATTGGATTCGAAGGTATCGAAGGCGATGCAATTCCAATTGTCCTGAGCCGGCTGGGAATCGCCTGTTCCGCCGGGTCCGCCTGTGCCTCTGGCTCACTGGAACCGAGCCATGTTCTGATCGCTATGAACGCGGCATGTGGGGCAGTCCGCTTCTCCTTGTCGCGTGACAACGGCGAAGATGACGTAGACCGCGTGCTTGAGGTCCTGCCTGCGATCACCGAGAAGCTACGGGCCGTTCCCAGTGCTGGACTGTGCGGGCGAGGTGCAGAACAGCTTCATTCCGGCCCGGGTCCGAGCGGCACAATAGCCGACGAGCCGTGAGGTCTTCCTCAACGTGACGACCCTGCGCAAGGAGAGCAGTTAAACTCGGGGTCGCCTTCACCACTTCAGAAAAGCTTGAGATCGCCAAGTCTCTTGCCCAGCCGCCGTGCCAGAGGTCGGCACGCCGTCAGCAATGTCACCAATGCATCGACACCACAATTTCGCGCCGGGAGAATACAATGAACTGCTCCGCTGATAGCCGCCCGATCGATCGCACCGATATCCTAGCGCGACTGAAGGGCCTGTCGGCCGCGGAGGACTTCTTCGCCTGCCTTGACGTCTCCTACGACCCGAAAGTGATGAATGTCTCGCGGCTCCATATCATGAAGCGCGTGGGCCAATACCTTGCCGAAGAAGATTTCTCCGGTCTGCCTAACCAGGTAATCGCCGCGCGGGTGCGCGCCAAGCTGGAACGCGCCTACGAAGATTTCGCGACTTCCTCGCCGCTCACGCAACGTGTGTTCAAGGTGCTAAGGGACCACGATCCAAACATATGTCCCGCACCTGGCCGCGCCTTCGTCCCGCTCGACTCTGCACTGAAGCGGTTCGGAAAGTAATGAGCCCGACACGGCTGCGACGCGACAATGTCGAGAAGTCGACAAATCCAGTCCTCATGACGCCTCCTCGGAAGCAAACGAAGCCACCTTCTGGAATAGAGGCAGGAAGACGACTTGGCATGAACGATGCAGGCAATGAGGTGAACCGCCAAGCACGAATCCGGACTGGGAGCTTAGAGAAACCGCCAATGCATATCGTAGTCTGCATCAAGCAGGTGCCGGATTCGGCACAGATCCGCGTGCACCCGGTGACGAACACGATCATGCGTCAGGGTGTTCCGACCATCATCAATCCTTACGACCTGTTCGCCCTCGAAGAAGCGCTCAAACTGCGCGACGTTCATGGTGGCGAGGTTACTGTGCTCACAATGGGTCCGCCCATGGCGGAGGACTCGCTGCGAAAGGCGCTCGGTTACGGTGCTGACCGAGCAGTTCTCTTGACGGACCGCTATTTTGCCGGATCCGATACGCTGGCGACTTCCTTTGCTCTTTCGCAAGCAATCGCAAAAATTGGGGAGACTTTCGGCAGGCCGGACATCGTCTTCACCGGCAAGCAGACGATTGACGGCGATACCGCCCAGGTCGGACCGGGCATAGCCAAGCGCCTAGATTTATCGCAACTTACCTATGTCGCGAAGATTGCCTCCATCGATCTCGATACGCGAGAGATCGAAGTCGCTCGTCGCGCCGAAGGCGGCACCCAGTTGCTGAAGAGCAGACTCCCTTGCCTCATTACCATGCTGGAAGACACCAACGAAATCCGCCGGGGCTCGCTCCAGCAGGCTCTGTGCGCGGCGCGCAGCCAAGTCGTGAAGTGGACTGCAGCCGACGCCGGCATTGACGATCTCACCCGGTGCGGTCTGCGTGGCTCGCCTACAGTCGTCAAGCGTGTTTTCGCCCCCACCGCACGGGCAGAAAGGGCGGCGCAGATCGACACCGCGGAAAGGGGCTTGCAGGACATAGCCGATGAACTCATCGCCGATATCTTAACCCGCCGGCCGGCGCTGGAACATGAGCTGGCCTTCAACAGCGGCACGTGACGGCCAGGAGCAGAAAATGTCGACCGCAAGCCAAACTACCCCTCGCATTGCCCCCGGCCGTGCCGGTGTAAAGAAAGAACTTCCCGACCGTTTCAAAGACTACCGGCACGTGTGGGTCTTCCTCGAGCTCGAACGCGGCAATGTGCATCCTGTATCATTCGAACTGCTGGGCGAAGGCCGCAAATTAGCCGACAAGCTTGAAGTCCAGCTCGCGGGCGTCGTGCTGGGACCGCCGGGCGAGATGGTCGAGGACGCTGTTGCCGAGGCCTTCGCTTACGGGGCGGATCTTGTCTACATCGTCGATGCGCCGCCGCTCGCCGACTACCGGAACGAGCCGTTCGCCAAGGCGCTCACGGATCTGGTCAATACCCATAAACCCGAAATCCTCCTTCTCGGCGCGACCACACTGGGCAGGGATCTTGCAGGCTCGGTAGCGACGACCCTGCAGACGGGGCTCACGGCCGACTGCACCGAACTTGATGTAGATTCCGACGGTTCACTCGCCGCGACCCGTCCGACTTTTGGTGGCTCATTGTTGTGTACGATCTATACACTAAATTACCGGCCGCAAATGGCGACGGTGCGACCAAGGGTCATGCCTATGCCGCAACGGGTGGATAAGCCGGTCGGGCGTGTCATGCGGCACAAGCTGTCGCTCGTTGAGGACGATATCGTCACCAAAGTCCTCGGCTTCCTACCGGATAACCAGTCGGCAATGGCAAATCTTGCCTATGCGGATGTCGTGGTTGCGGGAGGCCTCGGTCTCGGAGCGGCGGAGAACCTTCAGCTTGTGAAGAATCTTGCCCGAGCGATCGGCGCCGAGCATGGCTGTTCGCGCCCCTTGGTCCAGAAGGGCTGGATGCCGGCTGATCGACAGATTGGACAAACTGGCAAGACCATTCGACCGAAGCTTTACATCGCGGCCGGAATTTCCGGCGCCATCCAGCACCGAGTTGGGGTCGAGGGGGCCGATCTCATCGTCGCGATCAACACCGATCCGAACGCGCCGATTTTCGAGTTCGCCCACCTCGGGATCGTCACGGATGCAATCCGCTTCCTGCCCGCACTGACGGAAGCCTTCACCCGGCGGCTGTCGCCGCACAGTCGAGACAAGCTTGCGAGTTGAGGGAGAGGACATGATTGAACAATTCGATGCCATTGTGGTCGGAGCCGGCATGTCTGGAAACGCAGCTGCTTACACTTTGGCAAGCCAGGGGCTGAAGGTCCTGCAGTTGGAGCGCGGGGAATATCCGGGCTCTAAGAACGTCCAGGGTGCCATAATGTACGCGAACATGCTGGAGAAGATCATCCCGGACTTCCGGGATGATGCGCCCCTCGAGCGGCACCTGGTCGAACAGCGACTTTGGGTGATGGACGACACGTCTCACACCGGAATTCATTACCGGTCGGACGACTTCAATGAGGCGAAACCCAACCGCTACACGATCATCCGCGCCCAGTTCGACAAATGGTTTTCCCGCAAGGTGCGCGAGGCTGGCGCGACGGTCCTGTGTGAGACGACCGCGACGGAACTCGTCCGTGATGGCAATGGCAAGGTGATCGGCGTCCGCACAGACCGGGCTGGCGGAGTGGTCTTCGCGAATGTGGTCGTTCTCGCAGAAGGGGTGTCGGGATTGCTTGGCACTCGCGCAGGCCTGCGCGAGATGCCGAAGCCGGAGACCGTGGCGATTGCCGTCAAGGAAATGCATTTCTTGCCCGAAGAGGTCATTGGCCAGCGGTTCGGGGTGAAGGGCGATGAAGGCTGCGTAATCGAGGCCGTGGGCACGATCTCTCGCAGCATGGCCGGGCTCGGCTTCCTTTACACCAATAAGGAGTCGATTTCACTCGGCATCGGCTGCCTGGTCTCGGATTTCGCCGCGACGATGGAGAGCCCGTCCGCCCTCCTGGATGCGATGAAAAACCATCCTTCGATCCGGCCGCTGATCGCTGGCTCGGAGGTGAAAGAATATGCCGCCCATCTTATCCCCGAAGGTGGTTACAGGGCCATTCCGCAGCTATTCGGCGACGGTTGGGTCATCGTCGGCGACGCAGCGCAACTGAACAATGCCATTCACCGTGAGGGTTCGAACCTTGCCATGACCTCGGGTCGTGTCGCGGCTGAGGCGATCATCAAAGTCAAAAGCCGCAACGGTCCTATGACCAAAGCGAACCTTGCGCTCTACAAGACGATGCTGGATGACTCCTTTGTGATCAAGGATCTTAAGAAATACAAGGACATGCCAGCCTTACTCCACACCAATTCCAGCAACTTTTTTGACAGCTATCCGCGGTTGATGTCGCATGCCGCTCAGACCTTCATGCGTGTCGACGGCACGCCGAAGATCGAGAAGGAAAAGAACACCACGGCCGCCTTCATCAACGCGCGCTCGCGCTGGGGGTTGGTCAGCGACGCGGTCCGCCTGGCATTGGCATGGCGCTGAAGAGGGTACAAGATGACGATCGCAGTGACGAAGGTTCGTGTCGAGGACAAACTTTACCAGAACCGCTATCTGGTCGATTCCGGCCGCCCCCATATCATAGTGCGACCGCACGACAAGCCAAGCGCGAACTTGCTTGCGTTGACCTACGTCTGTCCGGCGAAATGCTATGAGTTGAATGACAAGGGTCAAGTCGAGATCACCGCCGACGGCTGCATGGAATGCGGCACCTGCCGGATATTGTGCGAGAAAGGCGGCGACATCGAGTGGAACTATCCGCGCGGCGGCTTTGGTGTCCTGTTCAAGTTCGGATGATCAGCCGGTGCCAAGAGCATGCCGGCAGCGAGCAACTGCGGCACACCATGAGCCTCTCCATCCACTTGCAAAGAGCTAGTGAATATTGGGTTTCGCAATTCAAGTTTCCTCGACTTGGTAGGGGTATCCTCAGGCCACGGGGCGCCTGTGCCGGACTTACCACCGGTAACGTGGTCGAGCCCCTTTGGACAATGTCCGGCCATCGTGCCGGATGGCAGCCACAACGGCCGGTGAGCAAATGGAACGGCACAATCCATGATAAAGACGTATGTGCTAGTGCATGGTGCCTGGCATGGCGGATGGTGTTGGCGGGACGTCGCCGCCAATCTTCGCAAGATGGGATGCCACGTGACCACGCCTACCCAGACAGGTGTCGGCGAACGCGCACGTTTGCTGTGCAAGGACATCACGCCCGACACATTCGTGACCGACATCGTCAACCACATTGTAACGGAAGAGCTGAGCGATGTGATCCTTGTCGGTCACAGTCTAGGCGGCATCAGCATCACCGGCGCCGCCGACCGGATACCCGACCATATCAGCCATCTCGTTTATCTCGACGGCGCCATCGTCGAGAGCGGTCAAAGTGTATTCAGCACCATGCCCCCCGACATCGTCGCCGCCCGTCGAAAATTGGTTGCGGAGGAAGGACGGGGTATCTTCATGCCGACTCCGCCGCCAACAGCATTCGGCACTCCCGAGGGACACTCGCTCACGGACTGGGTGCGGCGCCGGATAACACCGCATCCGGCAGGCACCTACGAAAGCGGACTTAAGCTCGAGCACCCGCTCGGCAACGGCAGACCCCGAACCTATGTCGTCTGCACTAATCCACTCCACCCGCCGATGGCGGGAGCGCGAGAATGGGTCGCGAAGCAGGATGGCTGGGCGTGGCAGGAACTCGCCACTGGCCACGACGCAATGATCCTCGCGCCGACGGAAGTTGCTCTCCTTCTTAGCGCTGTCGGCTGAGGAACCAAGTAGGGGGAGCGGCGGCCGATTCTCAGGCCGTGGCCTTGAGCTCTGGTGCAAGGATGTAGGCCCAACGGGTCGTTCCGGTGGCGCCACCGAAACCACTAGGCGGGAGTGGCCTGTCCTGCCGACGTCGCAAGCTTGCGAGCGTTCCGCCGCGGCCGCAGCCCGTAGCGCCGGGCAACCTCCGAGATCACCGCGTCGGCTCCAGGGTCTCGGAGATGACTCCGTGCCTTGTCGTCCATCGACCAATGCCGCCGACCAACAGCGCCGTTGATCACCCTCGAAAACGCCGAGGCTGCCGCTCAGGGTCAATCGTAAGTTCAAGTTCAGACACAAGCCGATCTCCGATCCACCTCAGAATCGGCAGGCCCACAGATCGCGGGTCCTCCTGGAAGGACACAGCGCTTACCCTTGAAATATGGAGAACCATGGCTTTGCGCCGTCGGCAGTTGAGCTGATCTCGCAATGCTATTTCCCCGGCAACGTCCGCGAGCCGGAGAACTGCGTGCTTGGCGTTCTCCTCTGGAAGGAACCAATCTTTCGGAACGTGGCAATGTCATCGACGAGCTCTCACGGGCCAGCACGATGCCGGTTCGGCGCATCGGCGCCCGCCTGAACACGAGATGGCCACTTGCGATTCTAACGATACGGCCGGACGGGGGCTGGGACCGCGGCGGACGAAGCGTGACGGCTGATCGACACAATGGAGAAGGCCGGCTGGGTTCAGGCTAATGCGGCTCGAATTCTCGGCCTCAAGCTGCGACAAGTCGGCTAGGCGATACGCCGGCATAGTATCGAGGTGAAGGAACTTCTAAGAGCCTGATGAGCCAATCGTCAGGCCAGTGGTCTTGCGCGCCCTGTGCGCGACAAGGAGTGCTTCGTGCTTCTGAACGGATTTGGACTTGCACTGTCGCAAGCAGGACAAAATTGTGTCGCGCCGGCCTGACACAATGCGATATCGACCCGAATAGTGAACTGAAGCCGCTTTTTTCAGTTGGTATGGCTCTTGCACCTTGAACCGCGACGTTACCAGCAACGGAGCCGTTTGATGTCCTCACCGACAGTTTCGATTGAGGGGCCGACTAGCACGACATCCGAGGGTCTTCTGGCAGCCGCGAAATCCGGTGGCTGCGCATCGTCTTCCTACGGCTCGTCGCCGACCAGCCCGGGCGAAGAGGATCCGGCTATTTGGGAAAGGATCAAGGATCACCCCTGCTTTTCGGAGGAAGCGCATCATTATTTCGCGCGTATGCATGTGGCGGTCGCGCCGGCTTGCAATGTCCAGTGCAACTATTGCAATCGCAAATACGATTGCGCCAACGAGAGCCGGCCTGGTGTTGTGTCTGAGAAGTTGACGCCCGACCAAGCGCTACGCAAGGTCATCGCCGTTGCCAACAAAGTTCCGCAGCTTTCGGTTCTTGGCATCGCTGGGCCGGGGGATGCCTGTTACGATTGGGAGAAAACGAAGGCAACGTTCGACCGCGTCATCAGGGAAATCCCCGACATAAAGCTGTGCGTCTCCACTAATGGGCTCGTGCTGCCGGACCATGTCGCCGAGCTTGCCGAAATGAATGTTGATCACGTGACGATCACCATCAACATGGTCGACCCGGAAGTCGGCGCGAAGATCTATCCATGGATCTTTTATGAAAATCGCCGCTACTTCGGCATCGAAGCCGCTCGAATCTTGCACGCGCGGCAGATGCTGGGCCTGGAGATGCTGAGCGCGCGCGGCATCCTCACCAAAATCAACTCGGTGATGATTCCTGGAGTGAACGACCAGCACCTGTTTGAGGTGAACAAAATGGTCAGGGAGCGGGGCGCGTTTCTGCACAACGTGATGCCTCTGATTTCGGACCCGGCGCACGGTACCCACTACGGACTCATCGGGCAGCGCGGCCCAACGGCAACGGAGATGATGGCTCTTCAGGATCGACTTGAAGGTGGCGCCAAGTTGATGCGCCACTGCCGGCAGTGCCGGGCAGATGCTGTCGGCCTGCTCGGTGAAGATCGTGGCCAGGAATTCACGCTGGACGGTATTCCCGACGATGTCGCCTACGATGCTGGCAAGCGTCAGGCCTATCGGCAGGTGGTCGCACACGAGCGCCGTGATCATGAGGCGGCGAGGAGCGAGGCCATCGGTATGGTCAAGGCAACAGACTCCGAAAAGTCGCTTCTGGTTGCGGTGGCCACTAAGGGAGGTGGACGGGTCAACGAACACTTCGGCCACGCGAAGGAATTCCAGGTTTATGAAGTCTCGCCTAGAGGGATCAGCTTGGTCGGGCATCGGAAGGTCGAGCGGTATTGCCTCGGAGGCGGGGGCGAAGACGCCATCCTCGAGGGCGTCATCGCAGCGCTCGAAGGCATACACATAGTGCTATGCGCCAAGATCGGAAATCGCCCGAAGGAACAACTCTCGCGAGTTGGACTGCGCGTAACCGACGCCTATGGCCATGACTACATCGAGACCGCAGTCAGCGCACTTTACGCGGCAGAGTTTGGGATCAGACCACTAGCGGCGACGGCCTGAGCCGTCTCGTCCGATAACCAGGAGTTAGAATGGCTTTAAAGATCATCGCATCCCAATGTACCCAATGCGGGGCCTGCGAGTTCGAATGTCCTTCGGAAGCGATCAAGTTCAAGGGCGACGCCTATGTGATCGATCCAAACAAGTGCACCGAATGCAAGGAGGCCTTCGATACGCAGCAATGCGTGTCGGTCTGTCCGGTACCGAAAACCTGCGTTCCCGCTTGATTCCTACCGAAACGGTCGGGTTCGCCGCACGACGACGCCTGCAACCCGCGACCACAACAAAAGCCTCGAGAAAGGAATGGACAGCATGTGGTCCAGACGCGAACAGGAGGTCGAAATCGGCAGACCGCCACGGTTCATGCAGGGTGAGCGGGTCCGTGCGATACGCCACATAAAAAACGACGGCACCTATCCCGGCAAGGAGATCGGCGAAAACCTCGTGCGGAAGGGCGACGAAGGCTACGTGCGCGACATTGGAACCTTTCTCCAGCAATTCTTCATCTATGCGGTCGAATGGATCGATCGTGGCACGGTCGTCGGCATGCGAGCGCGCGAACTCATTAGCCTCGACAAAGTCGAGGTTCCCTGCGGAGCTGAAGGCATTTCCAACGGGGGAACAGCCGGATGAAAGTAATGATTCGCAGGACCGCTACTGGCTTGTCGGCTTATGTCCCCAAGAAGGATCTCGAAGAGCCGATCACCGAGATTGAGAACGCTGACTTATGGGGCGGGACCGTGACGCTCAGGAACGGTTGGCGGCTCATGCTGCCCGACCTTCCGCGCGACACGCGTTTGCCGATCACCGTCGAGGCGATGAAGATTTCCGACGGGGCCTGATGCCGGTGGGTTCAGTGGCGGAGAGGAAACGCGTATGAACACGATGCTGAGCTGGGACCATCTCGTCGTCGTCCGGGGCAGTTTTGCCAAAAAACTGATTGACCTGCTGAACGGCGCTCTCAAGGCCGATCGAGTGATCCCCTATCTCGGTCCTGGTCTTCTGCAGCTTAACCCACCGGAATCCCCTGTACCTTGCACCCCTGAAGATGTCGCCGCGGCCCTCAACAAGCGGGCGCCTGCCCCTTCCAGGATTCGCACCAATATGTGGTCGGTCGCGCAGTTTATCGAGCAGCGCCGACATCGTCGGACTCTCCAAGCGTGGATGGCGGAGATATTCGCAGCCCCCGCCGAGCCGACCGTTCTTCACGCCTGGCTCGCAACCCTTCAACTGTCTGTCATCATCGACAGCTGGTACGATGGCGCCATGCGAGCAGCCCTTGCAGAGGCCGGCCAAACAGACGTTGTCGAGATACAAGGAACGACGCGCGCGACCGGAATCGGTAACATCTGGACGAGAACTTACGATTTGTCAGGAACAGAACTCGAGGCCGAACAAGTGGCTAGGACGGTGCTCTATGCGCCGCACGGCAGCGTCAGGCCGGCGGCAAACTTCCTCGTGGCTGATTCCGATTACGTCGAAGTCCTAACCGAAATTGATATCCAGACGCCGATCCCGGACGCGGTGAAGCAACGGCGCGTCAACCGGGGTTTTTTCTTCGTGGGCTGCCGCTTCAACGATCAGATGCTGCGCACATATGCCAGACAGCTGATGAAGCGCTCCACTGGCCCACATTTTGCGGTGATCGATTCGGCTACGCTGACCAGAAACGAACGTCGTTTCCTTGCCGAAGGCGCAATCACGGTCATCGACATGCCGATCCGCAACGCCGCGGCTCGCCTCGTCGGGGTCGATGCTAGCCAGGATTAATGGCCGGCGATTGCTGGTGAGTCGCTGCTTGCCTCCAAGGGCGAAAACTCAGTTGGGAATACATTCGTGAGCAGTAATGCTAGTGGCAGCACAACGTAGGCTCTGAATTCGTTGGGCCATGTGAAAGGGTCCGCTGCTGCGGGACGTGAGCACGTTGCGGCGGCATTACGCACATGATCTTGTGACCCCCGTGGCAAAAGAACTGAAGCGCCCGAGTCGCGACAACATATGCAGCGCTCAATGGCTTCGACAAAAATTCGGCACAGTTTCGACAGTTCGCATGCACCTCCAGGGTCAACGAGGTTGATTATGCCTGTTTATGTGGGTCGGCCACGCGAGCAGGAATTCCCACTACCTTTGCCCCGGCGGGAACATCTCGTGTGACCACGCAGCCAGCGCCTACCACTGCATTATCACCAATCGTGACGCCAGGCAGAATGATTGCTCCACCGCCGATCCAGACACGGCTGCCAATGTGAACAGGACGCCCGACCTGCAGGCCGGCCTGCCGCTGCTCGGCATCATGTGGATGATCGGCGGTATAAATCTGCACAGCAGGCCCAATTGCCGTTCCTTGCCCGATTTTGACCTCTACCACGTCAAGAATAACGCAGTTGAAGTTGATGTAGGCATTGGCTCCAATGCGGATATTGAATCCGTAGTCGCAAAAAAAGGGCGGACGGATGACCGTTCCGCGCCCAACCTCTCCCAGCCGCTCGGACAAAAGCTCATGCCAATGCCCCGTGGTCTGCCCCAGCGTATCATTGTACCGCTTGAGCCAAGCCCCGGTTGCCAACAGGTCAGCTTGGATCTCCGGATCCGCCGCATTGTAAAACTCGCCTGCGAGCATCTTTTCTTTTTGGCTACGCATCATAGTCTCCCGTCAGGTCGTGTCCCGTACAGTGATGCAGGAACGCACATCAAACTGCCTCGGCAACTTTGTAACTCGATCTTGCCGGGCGCGCGGTCGGTCACGAGCCGGGGCGACAGTTTCGTCTCGACCAACTTCCAAGAATTTGGATATCGGAGATCAACCGGTCGCAGGGGCCAATACCTGACGAAGTCGGCAACTGTCCAGCGGTCGAACTCACTTTCATGCCCATCTCAGATTGCGTGATATCGAGCGGTAAGCCATCAGCTAATGTATCGACCAGGTCCCGCCAGAGGATTACTCCTTTTTAGTTTGTCAGTCGCAGAGCCCCAGTACGACTGGTGGTAGAAAGCACACGGCCGGAATCTTGGCAGCGCTGTTCACACCCACTTCGTAAGCCTGGCCGATGGGCTCGGCGCCAGAGCACCAATGCTTGACCTGCTCCAGCTCTTGCTCGGCGGGTTGTTTCAGAGACGCTTGATCTCGATACCGCGTTTTCTCAGCACGTAGCCGATCTGGCGCGGGGTCAAACCGAGCAGGCGCGCCGCCTTTGCCTGCACCCAGCCACACTTTTCCATGGCAGCAATGACCGTATCGGCATCGGGCACCCTACCACGAGTCGTGGCAGGGCCTATCGGCGCTTGCCCGTCGCCGACGGGCGGGGCGGCACAGGCGGCGGAAGGCTCGATCGTAGTCGACTTCTCTGACGTCGGCTGTCCGTTCTTCCACAGCGCCGCGGCCAAGCACTGATCCGCGTAACAGGCAAAGTCAGTTCTGAGGATTGATGGACCCGTCGCCAGAACTGCCGTCCGTTGAACGCAGTTTTCGAGCTCTCGGATGTTACCTGGAAATTCGCAGTTCATTAGCACCTCAATCGCTTCGGGAGCGAAGGTCAGCGTGTGATCATTCTCAGTATTGAAATTCTTGAGAAACTGAGCGGCCAAGAGCGGAATATCACCTCGCCTTTCGCGCAATGCCGGCACGCGTAAAGTGACGACGTTGATGCGATAATAGAGGTCTTGCCGGAACTCCTTGCGTTGAACTGCCGTTTCCAAGTCCCTGTTCGTTGCGGCAATCACGCGAACATCAACTTTAATGGTGTGGTTGCTGCCGACGCGCTCAAACTCCTGCTCCTGCAGGACACGCAGCAGCTTAGCCTGGAACGAACCTGATATTTCGCCAATCTCGTCCAGAAACAATGTGCCTTTGTCGGCAGCCTCAAAGCGCCCCTTGCGCAAACTGCTCGCGTCGGTGAAGGCACCCTTCTCATGACCGAACAAGTCAGATTCCAGAAGCGTCTCGGTGAGCGCCGCGCAATTGACCTTGATGAAGGGCTGCTTGGCGCGAGGCGAGAGCTCGTGAATGGCTTTGGCAACCAGCTCCTTGCCGGTTCCGGATTCACCTCGCAACAGGACCGTAGTCTTCGCCTTGGCCACCTTGACAAGGTGCTCACGCAGCTTGCGCAGCGCCTGACTATCGCCAAGCATCTCCTTGCTGATCTTTTTACGTTCCATTTGGCAGCCCATCCCACTCCGCCACCCGCCGGTAGAACTGCACTGGACGGTGAGCTGTGTTGTATTTCGCCATCATCATTCTCGATCTCACCTTTGTTGCTTCGAAATTTCCGGCGCGCGGACCCCCTCGGCAAATGGCAATGGCGCCTGAGCATCGTTGTCTTTCACCAGGACGAGCGTCTTCTCCTCCGTGCGGGCGCCCGCAATATGCGCGCTTGTTTGCGCAGGCCTTTACTCGACCGGTCGCCGTTCTGTCCGGCTTCTGCCGCACCGCAGCCTGCAAACCCATCCTTGACAAGAAAGGAGGGGAGTCAATCGAGCTCTCCTTGCATTCGTGCAAGGAAAATTGTCAGTTTGATAGAATTCTATCAAAACGGCAGAAACGCCCCGCCCCCAATTTGGCTGTACCTGCGGCGTTCAGCTTACGTGACGACATGTGCGGACTTGTCCCAATTGCCGTCCGAGTTGTGCGGGAAACAGTAGCCGCTGCGCTGTTCGCTTCAACCGCGTGATGCCGCTGACAGTAGAGGCGGCGGCTCGTCGAGCGAGGCTTCATTGTTCGGCTACTAAAGCGGCTGTGCTTTGGTGGGAGTTGGTTTCGCCCAAGTTCTGGGCCTGGGGGCGTCTAGCCCGTTTCGCCGCACAGGCTCCTCCCACATCGTCGAGGCCGAGAAGGAGGGACCCCACAGCCCTCCCTGTATCACAATGCCCCGCCCCTCAAGCAGCTAGATACGACAGGTGACCTCGAATGAGGCGTCTTGCATGGCTTCTACACCTGCCTGAATGCCAGAACTGCGTTCGTACCGCCCATGGCGAAGGCGTTGCTCATGGCGACGCGCACCTTGCGCTCGCGCGGCACATTGGGTGTGATGTCGAGGTCGCAAGCGGGATCTGGCTCGCGATAGTTGGCGGTCGGCGGCACGACGTCCTCTTGGATTGCCATCACGCAGGCGATCATTTCAAGCGCGCTCGCTGCGCCGAGGCAATGCGCGTGCGTGGACTTGGTGGAAGAGATGGACATCGAATAAGCGTGGTTTCCAAACACACGCTTGATCGCCGCCGTTTCAGTCTGATCATTGCTCTTGGTACCGGTGCCGTGCGCGTTGAGATAGTCGACGTCCTCGGCATTCAGCCCGGCATCGGCAAGGCAGGCGCGCATCGCCGACGCTGGCCCCTCGACAGATGGCGCGGCAATGTGGAAGGCATCGGCGGAAAGGCCGACGCCGGCGATCTCGGCAAGAATTGTGGCACCACGCCTCGTGGCATGCTCGTAGCTTTCCAGCACGGCCATGCCCGCACCCTCGCCCAGCACCAGGCCCTTCCTATCGGCGGAGAAGGGCCGGCAGGTATCGGGTGAAAGCACGCGCATTGCTTCCCATGCTTTCAGCACGCCCCATGCGAAGGGTGCGTCGCTGCCTCCGGAAACCATTACGTCGGCCCGGCCCAGCTTGATCTGGTCCACCGCCGAGGCGATCGCATGGTTGGCCGAGGCACATGCGGAGGTCACCCCGAAGACCGGCCCGCGCAAGCCGAGGCTCAAGCTCACCTGGCCGGCGGCGGCGCTTGGCATCGTTTTGGGTACAGCGAGGATGCCAACTCGCCTCGCGCCGTCCAAAAGGAGGGCCCGGTAAGTTTCCTCCATCACATCCCAGCCCAAGCCGCCGACGCCCACTGTCGCGCCGAAGCGATGGGCATTCCCCTCGTCGCAGGAAAGTCCGGCCTGCCGCATGGCTTCGCGCGCTGCAAGCACGGCGAGCAAGCTGAAGCGGTCCATGGAGATGAGATGCCCCCGGTTGATGTCGTGCTGGGGCAGCGCCTTGATTTCAGCGCCGGTCATGCTCTCCAGGTCATGAATCTCAGATTTGGCGAACGCGCCGATGGCGGAGCGGCCTTCGCGCACCTCTTTCCACATAGAGGCGGCCTCGGTGCCCAGTCCGCACAGGCCGCCCACTCCGGTGATAACGACGCGCCTGTCCATTCAAGCCTCCTTCGCAAGCAAGCCGCGGACGGCTTCCACGACGTCGCCGACATTCTTGAGATTGGACCAGGCATCGGCCGTGTTCATGTCGATCTTGATGCCGTAGGCCTGCTCCACATCCCAGAGGACGTCCGCCAAACCCAGCGAATCGAACCCGAGCGCGTCCAGTTCCGTGGCGATTGTTATCTCGCCGACGAATGACGCAGGCATTCCCTCACCGCTCTCCGACTCGGCGCGTTTCTTGATCAGGGCAATGACGTCCGTTGCGAATTGATCGGCCATTCTGTTTCCTGTCTTTCTTTCCCGCGTTTCGACCTGGACGCGGCTCAGTTCCTGAGGCGCGCCGCGTCGCGAAAGCCATCACGCTTGGGCAACTGACAAAGCCCAATGCTCATAAAGCCGGATCAGGTCCGGCCGGTGTGTGGCGTAGGTGCAGTATGACGATGTGAGCCGCTACACGTGCGCGTCTCCCGGTCTGTCCATAGGCTCGGAAGAAGTCGGACAGTTTGACATGGCCGGTCAGTTGCAACTCCCTTTCCCAGCACTCCACTGCCCGGTAGAGCGCATGAAAAATCTCCTTTCGGGCGGTTTCTTAAGACGCTCGCCACGCCATGAGGCAGTGGGGGCATCGGTGTCCATCAGGTGCTTCTGCCCATGCAGGATTCCAGAACATTGATGAAATCGTTTGTTTCGATGAAAGGCATCCACACTTTGGATGGTTGACCACGCTTTTCAAAGATCGTGAACTACATCTCCTCGTTGTGCTCGACGCACTCCGGACAAGTAACCTCATGGGCGCGGCATGCAGGATTAACCGAGCCCAGCCGGTCATGAGTGCGGCCGGCGCTCGGCTGCTCGATTTATTTGCGCGATAAGCTCGCGACCATGTCCGCGGAGGTATTCAAACTTAACGCTGCGTCCGGGAGCTCTTGCCCTCCAGTTTGCGACGCTCCCCCGCCCATCCAGTGATCGTTTATTTCGTCGGATAGTTTGACCCGGCTCTACCGAATCGCCGCTTCAGGATCATTCTTTCCGATTTCGTCACGCTCGTATTTCTGCCGCGTCCTACACCGATTGGGCGCGAACAAAACTGAGCGCCTTGGAACCCGAACCCGTGCGTCGTGACCGGGAGCATCCGGGGCGAACTCATCCGCTCGGGGGCATCGCATCACCGGACGGCGACAGGCACGGTCGACCGGCATCTCGGCATCGGCTGGGAATTCGTCCATGGTCTGCATTGGCGACGACGCTTCCTGAGGCCACGTAGCCCTTATGCCAAGCTGGGCGCCCGGGTCGAGCGCGTAATGACGACAATTGCTTCGCTGCAGGTCAAACGCTTTCCGGGCCACCTGCAAAGTCTTCACCCGGCCGTACAGCGCCCAAGACCACTGATGTGATCGACAAGAGCCTTTTTGATAAATCTGCGCTATTCTCCTGTCGCGCACGGACGACCGCGTGGCGAAGAGCAGGGTCCGAGATGAGAGCCCTGCCGCGCAGCTTCTATCGTCGCGCCTCGTTTGCGGCATCCGTGCCTACCCTCTTCGGACCTCGTGGGTTCCAACCGGCGACGAGGCGTGCATAGGCGCCCTCGGCCTGCTCCACCCAGCGGCGCTCTTCTTCCCGGTGGCTCTTTATGTTGTAGGCGTGCGCTCCCTTTTGGCCGCGCACAGCCTTGCTCCCGGCCTTGAGTTCCACATCGCGCAAGCTTCTTGGCATGCAGGGAGGGTCGAGCCCACGCGTAACTCTCGCCCTTCTCAACAGATGACAGATCACGACAGAGAGTTTGCGTGCGGTTGCCACGGCCGCGACATGCTGTCCGCGCCGGGCTCGCACGCCGCAGGGAGAAGGCTCGCAACGGTCCGGGAGCACGAGCGGCCGCCCAGGCCGCCTCGACGAGCATGCCGCGCGCATGACCACGGCCCTGCTTGGTGATCCGCCCATGGTAGGCCGGACCTGGCCGGACTGCTGGACGCTTGGGTTCAACCCGAGATAGGTCACGAGCTTCTGCGGATCGTCGAAGCGCGACACGTCGCCGATCGCCGCCCTTCATCGCCAGCGCGACGGTGATGTCGACGCCGGGAATGGTCATCAGCCGCTTCACGCCTTCATCCTCGAGAGCCGAGCGGACAAGATCGCGTTCGATGACCTGGAGGTCTTCGCCCAATCGGTCGAACTCGCGCAGATGCCCATCGATCGCGAGGCGCTCGTCCTGCGGTACGACCTGCTCGATTAACCAGGTCCGACCCTTGGCGCCGCACAGGTCAGCATGCGGGCAGGACGGATCAGGTGGCTATGAAGGATCGACTGGATGACGCTCTTCAATCGAGATCTCTGTCGGACAATCTGATTGCGCCGTGTCACCTGTCGACGCAGAGCCTGCGTCGGCTCGTCCGCAATCCAGACTTCTGGCAAGAAGCCGCTGGCATAGAGCTGCGCAAGAACGTCGGCGTCGATCGTCGTTTTGATCTTGGCATAGGCAACGATAAACACCTGTTTCGGCTTGGCGATCCCCACCTTCTTCACATGCGGCGCAACCACAGCTGCAGCGGACGTCGCGTTGCCGGTGGCCTCGATCACCCCGACATCGTTCGGCGACAGCTTCGCGGCGAACGCCGCCAGCAGATCGCGCCGCATGTCGACGCGGCCGAGTCGCCTGAGCCTGCCCTCCTCCCATGCCACTGCTTCGGCGAAGGCGCGGTGAATATCCAGTCCGATGATAAGCATGCCCGTTCCTCCTTCTTGGCTCGGTCAAAGACGGGAGCTGGCGGGCAACACGACATCTACTGATCCGCGCTCGCAGCGCATCCGGGAAAGTCGCGAGGGGCGGCCATGTAACGAGCTCGGGCTCTCAGCCCACGGTCTATTGACGGCCTGCCTGCACCTTTGTGCTCCCGGTGCCCCACGTCCCGGATGGGCTCACCATAAGGGCGTTCCAAAACAAGAACAGCAGGACGAGAAGGCACCACAGATCACATACCGGATAGCGGCAAGGCCAAGCGCTTCGTTCAGATAGGCTTGCGCCAATGGGCTTAGGCCGAGCCTACAACAGCTCTCAAAAACGCTGCCGGACTGCTGCATTGGCTCGCCGATACAATTGGCACAGGCCTCACGGCAGCTTAGGATCAAACCGCCCATCAGTCGCCTCGGACTGGAAAGGTGCACCCTATTAGGTTCCACGCCTAGCTAGGTCGGGGCCGCCGAAGACGCTGGTTGATAGACCGGCGCCATCGGCCCGGCGTTTCAAACTGCCAATCTCTGACCTGCACAGTACGAACGATTGCTCGCTTCGGCAGATCACGCGGCTCATATGTCGGACCTTAACGTCATCCATCATAAACTTTTTGCGACAAAAGATTGCAAGAATGCTAAATTGTTAAAGTCGTTTGTTTCGGTTAAAGGCATCCATCCCATGGATGGCTGATGACATGCGTTTCAAAGGACTTGATCTAAATCTCCTCGTTGTGCTCGACGCACTCCTGACGGAGCGTAATCTCTCGGCGGCGGCACGCAGGATTAACCTGAGTCAGCCCGCCATGAGTGCGGCCGTCGCCCGACTGCGCGATTATTTCCGCGATGAACTGTTTACGATAAGAGGTCGCGAAAGATTTCTAACCCCGCGTGCGGCAGCATTTGCCCCCGCAGTTCGCGACGCTCTCCAGCACATCCAGTGCTCGATTATTTCTTCGGATCCGTTTGACCCAGCTCGAGCCGATCGCCTCTTCAGGATCATTCTTTCCGATTTCGTCACGCTCGTGTTTTTCGAAAAGCTTGTGGAGCGTATTTCACGGGAAGCCCCCGCCGTCAGCTTCGAACTGCTGCCTGTCGACGATAGCCCCGATGAGCTTCTCCGGCGCGGTGACGTCGATTTTCTAATTCTACCGGATATGTTCACGTCGAGTGTGCATTCAAGCGTTGCGCTGTTTGACGAGAAGCTCGTGTGCGTAGGCTGTCCCACAAACAAGCAGCTGCCACAGCAGCTTACATTCGAGAGATACATGTCGATGAGGCACGTCGCGGTCAGGTTCGGGCGTACGATGAAGCCGTCTATCGAGGAATGGTTTTTGCTTGAGCATGGCCTTAAGAGACGTGTCGAGGTCGCCGTGCAGGGCTTCAGCATGATTCCACCTATGGTGTCCGGCACAGCTCGTATAGCGACCATGCCCTTACGGCTGGTCAGGCATTTCGAAAAAACGTTCCCCCTGCGGGTTATCGAACTTCCGCTGCCATTTCCCACATTCACCGAGACCCTCCAATGGCCGGCCCTCCACAATAGCGATCCGGCAAGCATCTGGATGCGGGAGATAATGATACAGGAGGCATCTCGGATGGCTGCCCCGCTGTGAACCCACGGAAAATTCAGGCGCACCTATAGTCACTACTCCTGTCACCATCTACTTTGACGACAATAGCCCTCGCCGGATAAAGTCGATGCTGGCGGCAAGTGCGCCTGCGAGATCGTCCAGAGAATGGACTTCCTCGACCAGCTCGAATGAGAAAGGTCCCGCGTAGCCGCCATCCAGCAGCGCCTGAATCTGGCTGCCATTGTCGGAACCTGCAAGAAAGCGATCGGGGTAAATCCAGAAGGTCGGGTCGTTTACGCTTGAAATGTGCACCAGGCCGGTAAGCTCGCAGAACAGGCATGTCTCCCCGGCCAGGGTGTGGTGGAACGTGTCGTGCACGAGGCGAAAGACGGACTGGCCATCAACCGCGGCAACGGCCTCGGCCGCTTCCTTCTTTGATCGAAGCGAGCAGGTTCGGAAACCCAGCGGCTCGATGAGACCGATCAGACCCCGCGACTGGAGGATTGGCTTGATCTCGTTTAGAGCGAAACGAAGATTGTCCTGGCGCTCGCTATTGGTGGGCCACGAGCTGCGGTTGGCCGGCACCAACACGAGCGTCTCCGCCCCGCACGCCGTCGCATAATCGGCGAGGTTGCTTGCCTCGGCCTGACGCGTTGGAGTCCAGTCGTTGAACCGCTGCAAGGCGTTGACAGAGATGATCGTGACGCCCGCTTCGGTAGCGGCCAACCGAACGTCCGCAGCCGGAATGCCGCGTGCGACAGGATTGCTGAAATGAGGGTAACGGATTTGGACGTCGGTCAGGCCTTGGTCACGGGCAAGCGCGAAAAGCGCACTGACGTCAAGGCGGGGCGCCGCCATGTGATCGAGTGCAAAGCGGGGCGATACCTGGCGCATTGCTTGACTTTCCTTCCATGAAGCGCGGCTGCCATTTCGGCATCCGGCTTCTTTCAAGACGGAACCACGCCGGTTCACAGATCGGACAGAGACGGCCGAGTCAATCGAGCTTTCCTTTCATCGGTGAAAGGAAAATGGGCGCTCATGATAGAAATCCATCAAGGTCAAATATTTTCCGGAAGATAAATGTCGAACGGCAGAAATGTCTGCCCCGGGCTCTCCGCGACGCCGGCTTTGATGGCCCGCTCCATTGCCATTATCAGCTCCTGGCAAAGTCGGCGCATTGGCGTGCCGACCGCCATCGTCAAGATGTCATCCGCAAGCGCCCCACGTGACTGCGGCGTCATTTCACTCACGATCGCGACGAGATCCTGACCGCTCCCCTCTTCTCGGAGCGCGGAAATTGCCCCCTCTATCCCCCCGCCGGCCATATAGAAGCCGACGAGCTCTGGTTCCCGCTGCATAAGATCCAGCAATTTTTCGTAAGTGAGCTGCCGTTCATCAAGGTTCACGAGCGCATCAAGCACCTCGAATTTTGGCGCGTTCTCACGAAAATACGCACGAAAGGCCGTTTCCCGCGTCGCATGCGCCTGGAAGCGATGGCTTCCGACAAACACCGCCACCTTGCCGGGCCGTTTTGCGGCCTTGGAAAACACCCAAGCGGCAGTCCGTCCGACCTTGCTGTTGTTGAGGCCGATGTAGCCCTCGCGCACGCCATCGGCGAAGTCGGATAGCAGCGAAAATACCGGGATACCTTTCGCCTTGAGCTCCTCGACTGATGCTGTGATTTTCGGGTGATCGGCCGCCACCATGGCGATCGCCTGGCAGCGGCTCCCAAGGTCCTTAAGAAGCGGGAGCAGGTCACGCGGCAAATGTGACTGCGCGAACTCGATGATCGGAAGGCCGTGGAAGGATTTAGCCATACTGACCGACTCTTCGATCTTGCGAGCGAAATCTTGGTAGAAATCGTGGGTAGGTTTTCTCAAGATGAAGCCCAGCTTGTAGTGCGGCAGGTGCTGCTGCAAGCGCTGTTTGATGAGACCGGCAGCATGATAGCCGATCGCGTGCGCGGCCGCATGGACCCGCTGGGCGGTCTCCTCTCGCACCGGAAGGCGGACGTTCAGAACCCGATCGACTGTTGCTACGCTGACTCCGGCTTCGCGGGCGAGATCGGCTATTGTGACGCGCTTTCCCCTAGCGATTCTGATCGGCCGGTCCTCCATCATCCGGTGCGCTCCCGCGACGGCTTGGGGCGGCAAGCTGAAATAGTTCCCCCACCCCGCGGATAGCGCATTCGACGAACAGCGCTCCATGCGCACCCAGATGAGTCTCCGTGAACCGTTCGTTTGCTTAGGGGCTTCATGGTGTTGTATTACTCACTGCGTTAGTACTCTATTTCCAGCGCTCTTTGGAGGCTGGCAATTCGACTGTTGTGTCAAGGCCGCTACTTACACGTCGCGCTGTTGCGATCTTGCTTGCGGGGAGCCAGTTTGATGTAACCCTAACCGCGGAAAGCGGTTTCCATCCGTGACTGGTCCAATTCGCCTTCCCAGCGAGCGACAACGAGCGATGCCACCGCATTACCGACTAAATTCGTCAGCGCGCGGCATTCCGACATGAAGCGGTCCACGCCAAGAATTAGAGCCATTCCGGCAACGGGAACACTCGGCACGACAGAGAGAGTAGCGGCCAATGTGATGAAGCCGGCGCCGGTGACGCCTGCCGCACCCTTCGAGGAAAGCATCGCAATTAGCAGCAGGAGGATCTGATCGGCAATTGACAAATCTGTGTTCGTCGCCTGGGCGATGAAGAGGGCGGCGATCGTCATGTAGATATTGGTACCGTCCAGATTGAATGAGTATCCAGTAGGGATGACGAGACTTACGACCGAACGGGCGGCGCCGGCCTTCTCCATCTTCTCCATTAGCGAGGGCAGCGCGGCCTCCGAGGAGGACGTTGCCAGGACAAGCAGCAGCTCGTCCTTGATGTAGCGGACGAGAGAAAAGATCGAGAAGCCGTTGTAGCGGCAGACCGCGCCGAGAACCCCGAACACGAAGAGGAAGGCGGTAAGATAGAACGTCGCGACCAGTATCGCGAGGTTGGCCACCGAACCGATTCCGTATTTGCCGATCGTAAAGGCCATTGCGCCGAAGGCGCCGATGGGTGCAGCCTTCATCAGAATGCCGACGAGCTTAAAAATGGGGGCGGTAAGCGCCTGGAGAAAGGTAACGACCGGCCTGCTCGTCTCTCCGGTCATCGCCAAAGCAATGCCGAACAGGACCGAGAAGAACAGGACTTGCAGGATGTCGCCTTCCGCGAAGGCACTGGCAATCGTTGACGGGATGATGTTCATCAGGAAGCTGGTCACGGACTGCTCGTGAGCCGTGGCCACATAGCCCTTAACGGCTTGGACATCGAGCGAGGCCGGATCGATGTTGAGGCCGGCGCCAGGTTGAACGATATTCGCGACAATCAGTCCGACAACGAGTGCAAGTGTCGAGAAGGTGAGGAAATAAACCATCGCCTTGGCGGCAACTCGGCCGACCTTCTGCAGATCGCTCATGCCGGCAATGCCGGTCGCAATTGTCAGGAAGATGACAGGTGCGATAATCATCTTGACGACTTTGATGAAGGCATCGCCGAGCGGCTTCAGGCTCTGGCCGGTTTCCGGATAGAGGTAGCCAATTGCGGCTCCCAGGACTATGGCGGCAAGCACCTGCACGTAGGTCCGGGCAAAATGGGGCTTGCGGGGCGCTGCGATCGCGCGGGGGACTCTTGGAACCAACACCGTTTCTCTCTCCCTGACCGGATCGGGGTGGGGGCTCCTCCTTCTCCCATGCTGCGCTCCGGTCGAGCGCTGCTGTCATCTCGGAGCAAGCGCCGTGCCAACTGGAGGCCTGTCCCGTCCAGCGAGATTGGTGCGGGTTGCGCACTGGAACCCTCCACCTTTGCCGGAATTTGCACTCAAGGCTCGCCAAAGATCGCGTCTGAAGAAGTGCTTCGCCAGAGAGGGAATTGACCAGGTCGCCTTGCGGCCGTGTCTTTGATGTCTGCCGCAGATCGACTGCCGGCCGATATCTCTGTCGTCTTGGTGACTTTGGTTTGTCAGTTTTGCGACGGAATGCGCGCAAACTGCAGGATATCCTACACGCCCATCAGAGCACGCGGTACAAGCGATTAAGCGTAGGAGCGCATTGAATCTCCGAGGTCAAAAAATCTTGAATAAGGTCCCCGTGCGAAGTGAATCCGCAACTCGTCAAAGTTCTCCACCGTTTGATCCAGCGGTCGCGTTTCCTGGCGCTGCAGGATGGCGTTATCTGATGGCTCAAGCGCTGGAACGCCCAGGAAATCCCAAACCGCTCCCAGGCATTGGGCAGGTTCGTGAAGTAGGCTCTCGTATTCCATTACAAGCAGGTTGGTCGACGTGAAGGAGTCCATAACGCGAGCGTGAAAATCGTCGGCGGCTTTGAAATAAGCCTCACAGTCGGCGATTGACAACCTGACGCTCGGTGGCCGAGCGGTATCGTTGTCCCAGCTGAACTTCAGCCAGTGACCGCTTTCCCTGGCCTGCACAAAGGATCGGAGCGATTCCAATACGTTTCGGCGAACAACAAGGATGACCTTGAGTGCTGGCCAACGAGCCAGTTCCGCAAAGAATGCGGGACGCTCGCGAAACTGAGGTTCATTGATCTTGCATCCAAGATGCGTCACATTCTTGTAGTCGCGCATAGGGCAGCGCACATAGGCAAGCTCAAGAAGCTCGCGATCCGTGCCTAGCAGGCGATCAGTGCTGGGCCAATTGGGATCATATTCGTTTAGCAACTCACCGTTACTCAAAACGGTCGGATGCTCGTTTAGCAATTCTTCTAAATAGTGTGTTCCGGTCCTTGGCATAGCAAGGATCACAAAAGGCTCAAGAGTTGCTTCGTTGTGGGTCATTGCATGTGTATCCAACTAAATAATGGCCGCGACGGTCTGTGGACGCGCACAAGAAGCTTGGCTGCTATCGATTGAACGCTCCGGGTGGGTCCGCGCCTCACCATCCAGCCTGTTCTTCGAGGTGTGGTCGCGAAGCTGGGCGGGTGCCTGCAGCGGCTGGGTGGCGCCCGGCTTCGGCGTTGTACCACTCGCGATTCCTAGCATACGCATGCCTCCGGGCCGCTGTGGGCAGTTTGCATCCGGCATTGCGGACCTCCTTCTGGTTAATGGGTGTAAGCAAGCGTCAACGCATTAGTCGTCGATGAAACAGTCCAGCCGACAGAAAAAAAGGCAATACAGCGAACATGCAAAGTGCGCCTATATGCAGCCCTACATTGTCGCCCAGGCGGCCGAGCATCACCGGACGGATTAGCTCGATAGAATTCGCCAGGGGCGAGAAGGCCGCAATCTGCTGAAACACTCCTGGCAATTGGCCGACTGGAAAAACCGCGCCCGAAAGGAACAGCATGGGTGTGATGACAAGCGTCTGATAGAAAATAAAATAGTGATAACTGGGCGCGAGCGCGATGACGAGCATGGCCAGGCTCGCAAAGGCGAATCCGGTGAGAGCGACGACCGGTAGCACGTAGAGAACCGACGTCCACGCGGCATAACCTAGCGCGGCCGCAACAATCGCAATTGTCGTACCGGCCAGAAAAGCCTTTGTGGCTGCCCAGGTCAATTCACCGAGAACGATGTCGCCGAGGGTAAGTTGTGTGTGCAGGATTGCTTCCCAAGTGCCCTGATCGCGCATTCGACCGAAAACCGCGTAAATTGTTTCGAAGGTTGATGCTGTCATCGCGCTCGTCGCAACCATGCCGGCTGCCAGAAAGGCGATGTAGGATGCACCTTCGATGCGGCCTACCAACAGTCCAAGGCCAGTGCCGAGCCCGAAAAGGTAAATCATCGGATCAGCAAGGGTGCCGAGCATTGAAGCAAATGCCACCTTCTTCCATGCCAGATGATTGCGGCGCCACACCGCCATCCAGTTCCAGGCGTTGGCGGGTAGAGCGGCCGCAAAACGTTCACCCATTGCTCACTTCTCCATCTCACGTCCGGTTAACCGCAAGAAAACGTCCTCCAGACTGGGTGGACGCTCTAGAATACGCAGACCCGCTCGACCGCGAAGCTGGATGCGCACATCCTCCGGCTCAGGCGCATAGCAAAAGAGCGTCTCGCCGCTTACCTCGACACGCTGAACGTACGGTCTGATCAGCGAAATCAGCTCCTGTGGATTACCGCCGAAGATCTCGATCACGTTGCACCCAATGTACTCGTCGATCAGCGCATGAGGACTGCCCTCGGCGATCTTGCGTCCCCGCTCGAGAACACACAGCCGATCACAAAGCCGCTCAGCCTCTTCCATGAAATGGGTGGTCAAAATGATCGTTTTTCCGCTCGCCAGCAGGAAACGAAGTCGCTCCCAGATCAGATGGCGGGCATGCGGGTCGAGGCCGGTCGTGGGCTCATCCATCACAAGCAACTGGGGGTCGTTGATCAGAGCACGTGCCAGCGTCAGGCGCCGCTTCATCCCGCCGGATAGCAGGCCGACACGTGAATCCGCCTTGCTCTCAAGGCGAGCGAACTCGAGCAGCCGTGGGATGACGGCGTTGATCTCTCTTGTACTCATGCCGAAGTAGCGCCCGAACACCAACAGGTTCTCACGTACCGTAAATTCCAGGTCGAGATTGTCGAACTGCGGGACCACGCCTATGCCCTTGCGGGCCAAGCGGCTGCGTGCCGGCACTGGTAGACCGAGGACTGTTATATCACCCGCGTCAGGCCGGGTCATACCGAGGAGCATACGCGCAATCGTGCTCTTGCCTGCGCCGTTAGGCCCCAGCAGACCGAAGCACTCTCCCGATGCAACGGTGAAGGACAGCCCGTCCACAACGAGCTTGTTTCCGAATAATTTGGTTACGCCGGTAAGGTCGATTGCTACATTGGACATGCGTCTATCTCAAGCGGAATGAGTCCGATTGGCCACCGGCAGCTTACTTGCGAATTCTGGTTCAGAGCAGGCCACCGCCTTGAGATGACACCTTTGGAAAGTCGCGGCCGGAGCGACGTGTGTATCGCTTCCGCCAAAGAATAACGTCAAGATGCCACGTGTCGCTTCCACATAGTCCCCGTTCTGACCATAGGTAACTCGACAAGCTTCACCCCGTGTCGACTGACACAACTTACTCGGTCACTCGGCGCTGCAAGGCCGTCAGACTTCACTAGCTGTGAGCGAAAGATCTGCAGTATGAAGTGACTCCGCAATTCCAGAATTGCCCGCAGCATTTGCTCCGCCAAGCGGCATCGCGCTTGTGATTTCCTTTGTGCTGCTGTTGGGCAGGGGAACACTTTTACGCGACAGCCAATCGCTATTGCTCAATGTACACAGGGCGTAAGCCTTCAAGGGGATCAACAGGAATATCCTGATTAACGCGTGCATTGAATAGCCGATGAATCGAAGCTGCCGAGTGCGGAAAGATAACACCGTAGATCTGATTATGGTCATCGTGACAATAGCCAGCACCGTCCACCAATTTACTGTATGTGAAAATAGTAACTCACCGAGCGCCGTTACTACCGCGATGCCGAGCAACAATGGGCCGAGATTCTCTCCCATCACATCCAAAGTTAGATAGCGATCCAGGCCACGCAGTAGACCTCGCGCAAGCATCGTGTCCCGGAAAGTGCTTCGTGCCCAGCGGAGTTGTTGGCGCAAATAAGGTCCCATCTTGTCCGGAACGACTGTCGCCGCGACGGCACCTGGAACGTACTCGGTTCGAAAGCCTGCTTTCAGCATGAGGATCGTAAGATGACGGTCTTCACCGAAGTCGCTTGGTTTCCCCCTGAACAGCTGCGTCTCGTATTGATCCAGCAGAGAAAGGAGACAAGACCGGCGGTACATTGCACATGGGCCGCAGCAGCACATGACCGCACCAAAGCGACCTTGCGCCGCGCGCTCCTCATTGCAAGCCAGCCAGTATTCCATATCGATCAATCGGGTCAACCAAGTGTCGCTGCGGTTGTATGCCGTCAGCTGGCCCATGGCCGCTCCGACCATGGAATCCCGCATTTTTACTGCAAGCTTCGTGATGACGTCGGACGCAAGTGTCGTGTCAGAGTCGACGCTGAGCACGAAATCTCCAGATGAGCGGCGGATGGCGGCGATCTGCGCCTTGCGTTTGCCAACATTTTCGCGGAGCAGAATGAAATTGAATCTCGGGTCGCCCTCGTAGGCGTGATGTACCGGGATGACGGCATTACGATTTCCAGAACCGTCGTCAACCAGATAGACCTGAAATGTTCCGGAGTAATCTTGATTTGCAATGGAAGCTAAACACGCCGCGAGTGTGCGCGGGTCCTCATTGTAGCAGGGGATAATGACATCCACGCTCGGCCAACGGTCGGATCCGAACAAGCTTTCCGACGGCGGCGTAACATTTTCCGGTTGGGAGTAGACCGCTTGCATGCCTCTGTAAACAGTCGAGAGCACCGCATAAGACGAAACGGCAACAGTACTGGCTGTGGTGAGAAGGTCCATAGGATCTCTGTTTGTTCAGGGATGTTGAGGAAGTGATCGGATTACAAATCCGCGGCCGTGCAATTCTGGAATTAGGCGTGACAACGCTGTCACCGTCTGGTCGCGCAGACTGGCTTGATTGCCTGGTTGCAATTCGTCGGGAGCGCACCCGTCGTGCAACAGCACGATTGCGCCCGGCCGGATATCGGCGAGCACTCTGTCGACGATGGCGTCAACGCCGGGGCGAGACCAGTCGCGTGGATCAATGGACCAATGGACGGGCGCCAATGCCTCACCCGCTAATGCAGCGATTACTTCTTCGGTCCAGATGCCATAGGGTGCACGAAAGTACCGAACCATGGCCTGCGGGCAAGCCATCCCTATGACTCTGTTTGCCTCAACTATCTGGCAGTCGACTTCGACGGACCCGCATTTAGCTAGGTCCGGATGAGTCATCGTGTGGTTGGCTATACCGTGGCCGTCTGTAATAATTCGGCGAACGAGTTCCGGCTCGTCGGCCGCGTAGGCCCCAACAACGAAGAAGGTCGCCGGCACCTGATGTTGCGCCAGCACATTGAGTATCTGCGGTGTGAAAAATGAATTGGGACCGTCGTCAAACGTCAGATAGACGCTGCGCTCTGCAATGCGATCGGCATTGTCACTCTGCCCTTCGCATATGTAGTCCAGAGGCTTCATAGTTCCGGACCGTTCCGGTCGATCAGGGTACCAGACGGCCACTCGTCCATCGAGCGTCCGATCGGCGAAACCAACACGAGTACGTCTTCCAGGCGCGTGGGCGGCAGGTCGGGATGCACATCTGGACGGGTCGACCGTACGCGAACGCCCGACACAATGTTCGCGAGGCCGGCTCTGCAGAATCTTTCGACATGGTTTCGCAGCGCGTGCCGAACCGTGCCGAAAGCGAATGGAACACCCAACTGATGGAGCACTGGGTACGCCACGCGCATCGAAAAACCGATTCCGAGCCCTTCAAGATCCGGACGAACCGCGTACAGGCCCAATTCAGCGACGATCAAGTCGACCTCGCCAACTTTGATGAAGCGCCGCAGCATGCCGATGTGAGCCGCTACCCCATGCGCGTCGTAGCCGATTGCGCGGAATTCCGGCCTCGCGCCGGCCCAACTGCGGCCGCCTTCGAATGGCTCCGCGTTGAAGGCGCCAGTCCGTCCATAGGTCTTTCGAAAAAAGTCGGAGAGTTCGACATGGTCGGCCAGTTGCAGCTCATTTTCCCAGCACAACTTCCACTCGACATTCGGACGCATGGAAGACCTCACCTTGTAGCTGTCTGGTTGAGATAAATGTCCAAGCATTGATTAAATAATTGGCGTCGCGCCAACGGGGCGTAACTTGTGGGGACCGCCGAAAGACCAAGCCGCAATGCAGATGCGACTGACTTTGTACGCCCCGCACACCAGATGATGCTCCTCAGATCCAACGCAACCATCGGAACTACCTATCTTTCCAACTTGAAGCGCTTCTATGGGACCTGCAGCAAAAACGGTAAAATCCTTTGTTTAGATGAAAGGTATCCACGCTTTGGATAACTGGGCGAATGCGTTCCATATGGCTGGTCAATTATCGTCGTCACGCTCGAGGCACTTCTGACGAAGCGCAAAGCTCACGCCCGCGGCACGCGCGGCCGTTGCCGGGCCGCGCGATTATCTCCGTAAGAGCCGAGTGGAGCTCAGACACGACGATTGATCAGAATCTGATTCGCGGGTTCAGTATCTCTTTCGTGTATCCAGCTCTGGGCTGTCCTTTGGCGGGAGTTAGGTTCGCCCAGGTTCTGAGCCTGGGGCGTTGGCCCGTTCGCCGCGCAGGCTCCTTCGCACATCGTCGAGGCCGAGAAAGAGGGGCCACACAGCTCCCCCTGTACTTTCCACCACCCGACACCAGCGCTCACCCAGGGCGCCGGCCTTGCTCACCTCAACGGATAGCGCACTCGCGCCGCTTCACGATTAAAAGAATTCTACAAGCAAGATGCCTGTTTGATCGAGAGACGTCCGCTGCCAATTCCCGCATCGCAGAGGCAGCCAATAGCGCTCGCTTTACATAGTGGTCCGGCAAGCAGCTAGATACGACAGGTGACCTCAAATGAGGCGTCTTGCATGGCTTCTACACCTGCCTGAATGCCAGAACTGCGTTCGTACCGCCCATGGCGAAGGCGTTGCTCATGGCGACGCGCACCTTGCGCTCCCGCGGCACATTGGGTGTGATGTCGAGGTCGCAAGCGGGATCTGGCTCGCGATAGTTGGCGGTCGGCGGCACGACGTCCTCTTGGATTGCCATCACGCAGGCGATCATTTCAAGCGCGCTCGCTGCGCCGAGGCAATGCGCGTGCGTGGACTTGGTGGAAGAGATGGACATCGAATAAGCGTGGTTTCCAAACACACGCTTGATCGCCGCCGTTTCAGTCTGATCATTGCTCTTGGTACCGGTGCCGTGCGCGTTGAGGTAGTCGACGTCCTCGGCATTCAGCCCGGCATCGGCAAGGCAGGCGCGCATCGCCGACGCTGGCCCCTCGACAGATGGCGCGGCAATGTGGAAGGCATCGGCGGAAAGGCCGACGCCGGCGATCTCGGCAAGAATTGTGGCACCACGCCTCGTGGCATGCTCGTAGCTTTCCAGCACGGCCATGCCCGCACCCTCGCCCAGCACCAGGCCCTTCCTATCGGCGGAGAAGGGCCGGCAGGTATCGGGTGAAAGCACGCGCATTGCTTCCCATGCTTTCAGCACGCCCCATGCGAAGGGTGCGTCGCTGCCCCCGGAAACCATTACGTCGGCCCGGCCCAGCTTGATCTGGTCCACCGCCGAGGCGATCGCATGGTTGGCCGAGGCACATGCGGAGGTCACCCCGAAGACCGGCCCGCGCAAGCCGAGGCTCAAGCTCACCTGGCCGGCGGCGGCGCTTGGCATCGTTTTGGGTACAGCGAGGATGCCAACTCGCCTCGCGCCGTCCAAAAGGAGGGCCCGGTAAGTTTCCTCCATCACATCCCAGCCCAAGCCGCCGACGCCCACTGTCGCGCCGAAGCGATGGGCATTCCCCTCGTCGCAGGAAAGTCCGGCCTGCCGCATGGCTTCGCGCGCTGCAAGCACGGCGAGCAAGCTGAAGCGGTCCATGGAGATGAGATGCCCCCGGTTGATGTCGTGCTGGGGCAGCGCCTTGATCTCAGCGCCGGTCATGCCCTCCAGGTCATGAAGCTCGGAATTGGCGATCGGGCCGATGGCGGAGCGGCCTTCGCGCATCTCTTTCCACATAGAGGCGGCCTCGGTGCCCAGTCCGCACAGGCCGCCCACTCCGGTGATAACGACGCGCCTGTCCATTCAAGCCTCCTTCGCAAGCAAGCCGCGGACGGCTTCCACGACGTCGCCGACATTCTTGAGATTGGACCAGGCATCGGCCGTGTTCATGTCGATCTTGATGCCGTAGGCCTGCTCCACATCCCAGAGGACGTCCGCCAAACCCAGCGAATCGAACCCGAGCGCGTCCAGTTCCGTGGCGATTGTTATCTCGCCGACGAATGACGCAGGCATTCCCTCACCGCTCTCCGACTCGGCGCGTTTCTTGATCAGGGCAATGACGTCCGTTGCGAATTGATCGGCCATTCTGTTTCCTGTCTTTCTTTCCCGCGTTTCGACCTGGACGCGGCTCAGTTCCTGAGGCGCGCCGCGTCGCGAAAGCCATCACGCTTGGGCAACTGACAAAGCCCAATGCTCATAAAGCCGGATCAGGTCCGGCCGGTGTGTGGCGTAGGTGCAGTATGACGATGTGAGCCGCTACACGTGCGCGTCTCCCGGTCTGTCCATAGGCTCGGAAGAAGTCGGACAGTTTGACATGGCCGGTCAGTTGCAACTCCCTTTCCCAGCACTCCACTGCCCGGTAGAGCGCATGAAAAATCTCCTTTCGGGCGGTTTCTTAAGACGCTCGCCACGCCATGAGGCAGTGGGGGCATCGGTGTCCATCAGGTGCTTCTGCCCATGCAGGATTCCAGAACATTGATGAAATCGTTTGTTTCGATGAAAGGCATCCACACTTTGGATGGTTGACCACGCTTTTCAAAGATCGTGAACTACATCTCCTCGTTGTGCTCGACGCACTCCGGACAAGTAACCTCATGGGCGCGGCATGCAGGATTAACCGAGCCCAGCCGGTCATGAGTGCGGCC